>JAUWLY010000082.1 GCA_030613445.1 Candidatus Stahliibacteriota bacterium
AGACAATCCGTATGATGACTCCAAATTACGGCACCGGTCATTGGGGGTCTCGTGCGCGCTATCCAGAAATTAGTGCCTCGTGTACTGGATCATCCGGTCAAGCCTGATGATGACACAAAGACAAGCCGGATGATGACACAAAGCCAAACCGGATGATGACACAGGAAAGTACCTCATCGGGCATTGTCTGATAAACCTGTCCTGCCTGTCCCGAGTATATCGAGGGGAACGCAGTTGAAGGATCAGGCGACTACATCAAATATGAACTCCTCACCCCTGAAACAATACTGAAATGATATTCAGCACAAGGTTCAGGGCAGGCTTTTGTCCTCTCCTCAGAGAGGAGAGGAAAGTGATCAATTAATACACCCTCTCCCTTTTTAAGGGAGAGGGATAGGGTGAGGGTTTCCTAAAACAAGAGATTCATGATTGTGTGCAATCTTACCCAATATGGGTAAATCTTTCCATAGTTAGAGTTCTGTATTGGAAAAACACCCGATATTGCATGGGGTTTTTCGAAAAAACAGGCATAGATCTTGCATATTATAATACTGAAACTGGAGGTATATATGACCGAAAAACCAAAAAGGTTCATAATGCCAGATGCATATACATGCATCAGAAGAACCAAGGGTTTTACACTCATTGAATTGATGGTTGTTATAACTATTATCGGTGTTATTTTAGTCATCGCAGTCCCGAATTTCGCCCGCATGCAAAGACAGGCACGTGTCCGTGCTGGTGCTCAGGCAATCGCGCAAGACTTCAGGCAAATAAGAGAACGTGCACTCGGATTGAGTGGGAGCTTTTTAATTACCTCACCTTCTAGTCGGACCTACCAGGTATTGCACCCGGACGGACACACTACGCTTTATCGACTCGGTAAAACGACTGGCGGTAATGTCTATTTTGGTGCAACCATTGCCGTGGGCACACCACCTGAAGCTAATGGTCCTATACCAGGTAATGGTTGGGATTTCGATTTGGGTAATTTAATCATGGAATCGAGGGGTAGTGCGTCTAAAGGCGTTGCCTATGTCACTAATGATAGAGAAGATTTTGCTATCGGGGTTAATCCGCTTGGTAAAATACAGGTTTACCAGTTCGAAAATGGGGTGTGGGTAAGTCGTTAGCATTAAGGAGGAATCATGAAACAACAGAAAACAATTATTCAATCAACCTGTGCCAAAGGGTTCACGCTTGTGGAAGTCCTTGTTGCAGTGATGATTTTGTCTGTCGGTATCTTGGGGGTGAGTCAAATGACCGTGATGGGTATAAAGGTCAACACCGTGGTAAATCAACGTATGTATGCTCGCGTTGTTATGGCTACGGTCTTTGAAAACCTCAATAACTTACCGAGTACTCATGCGTGGTTGGCTGAAACCAATGGTAACCCGGATCTGAATATTACTGACTCTGCAAGTGCCGACCACTTTCAGCGCTTGAGTAACCCTAATGTTCCATACAGTTATATGACTGTATGGAACGTCACAGACAGTCTTCCTGAAATGGGTATGAAGACTATTCGAATCTGGGTCATGTGGGGACCAGGTTTCAAAGGCAAAATCTCCACTGACCTTATCAAAAGAACGTAGGAAGGAGGAATTATGAAAAAAGGTATGACATTAGTTGAAATTTTGGTTTCGCTCCTAATCCTCTCGTTCCTTCTCGCGGCGATATTTACAATACTCAACCTCCAAACAATCAAGTCTATCCAGGTTCAAAAAACCGCTATCCTTCAGACTGATGCTCAAGTGGCATTGACGCTCTTGAAATGGGATTTAGGGGCGGCTGGTCTTGCCTATCCAAAACAAGACGACGCCGTGCAATCATTTCCCGGTACTGGTTTTAATAACTCTGATGCAATCAACTTGAGGGCGGTTGGACTTGGTTTTGAATCGGCAAAGATCAAGTGGTCCTGGCTCCTGGCAAAGTCCAGCACCGACATAATACAGGTGCGCCGGCACGCTGATGCTGATATGAATTTTGCAGTAAATGAAACGCTGGTCGTGCTCGACGTAAATCGTGAAATAATGTACCCACCAGGCGATATAACAGTGGAGGGTACGGTGAACTTTGTTTTTATCGACCAATGGGGCGATAGTATCCCGGGTCTGCTCGTTGACGTTGACAATCAAGTCGGCGCCATTGCTGGTTTAGTAGTGATACGTAAATACGCTGCCATTTATGACCCTGGGGTGATGATTAGTCTCAATGCAAATGGGCAATTAATGAGAGGCAGTGATGTCCTGCTTGAAAACGTTGAAGACCTGCAATTTGCCTATGGGATTGATAGCGACGGTGACGGTGTTATAGAATCATGGTTCAATAATGTACCCCAATTCGCAACGGCGGGCCAAAAGTGGGCGATTCGCTATTCCATGGTTGTAACTTCAAGACCAATGGGTGGGTATGAATACGCGATCGATCCAATCAATATCGAAGACAATTCCTATGCTCTTAATGCATTGCAAAAAAAGCGCAAGCGAGCGATCCTTACTGGAATTATCGCACCGCCTAATTTACAACCATAGGAGGATATGATGAATAAAAATCCTAAATACCTAAATTCCCAAATACCTAAAATTAAAGCAAATAAAGGAATAGCTATGCTTGTTGCTCTCGGCACGATGATCGTAATTCTTATTATCGGCTCTTTAGGAATTTATATTATAACACGCGGTTTGAAGGTCACGGCTGGTCAAACACGTTATGAAACTGCTTATGAAGCTGGTGTAGCGTCACTTGAAATAGGTCTGGCAAGAGCTATTTATCTCAATCAAAACCTCCAGGTCCCGGACACCTCAGAAGTAATACAAGTAGGCAAGTATGAATGCGCGCTCCACGTTGAAAGAACATCAGCTGTGGCGATTACGCTTTCTGGTACCGCGATGAAGTTTGCCCGTGCTATAGCAGGTCCGGGTTCAACACCTTCGACCGGCAGTTACCGTACTTATTATATTAGCGCACGCGCTAAAGGAGACGCCGGCGAGCAGGTTATGCTCGAGGTTTTGCAGCGCTATACAATTTTAGCACAATAGGAGGATATGATGAAAAGCAGAAATTCAGAGGTTAAGAAGTTACGAGGTTTGGATTTACAGAAGTTCAAAACTTCAAAACCTCAAAACCTGAAATCTAAAATACCTAAGGCGTGTATGAGCAGTAGTATACTCATCTTACTGTTCTTCGTCTCATTCGGCTTCACTGTAGAAATGGCACCTTATTGCTGTGCACCGCCTTTTGTGATGCAATCAGTAAAACCGAATATTCTCTTGGCTATTGACGTAACTGGGAGTATGTTGTGGCGAGCTTCATGGAAAGTAAACAATGGTTACCATGACAAGACCGAGACCTATTACGGTTATTTTGTTGACACGGTGAATTATTACTATGGAAATGGGGTATTCTATCCAGAAGGACATGGTGGGGCATCAGGACCGTTTCCGGGTAGTATAATGAACTGGGCATGTATGAGCCGGATTGATGTGACAAGAAAGGTTCTTAGTGGTGGCAGGGGAGTGCCAACGAGTCAGTTTCCAAAAAATACCCTTGAAGCCGAAGGATCCGGCTCGGGCTGGTCGTGTTATCTTGCCACAAGGACAGGTGGAACTATTTATAAATATAGATTCAGCAAACCGAATGGTAAGGAGATAACGATAGAAAGAAGCAGCAGTGGTTATAATTATAATTATCCAGACACCATCAATCTTCCTCAATTTATTCCGACGGGAACCTTTACCATAAATATAGACGTGCCATCGGCTGAGTGGATGAGCCAAGGTGTAATTCGTCAAATCTGTGACAAAAACCTGGATACTGATTTTGATGAGGATGCCCCAAGGTTGGCATTATTATTCTTCAGCACAAGCAATTTAAAGCTGGCACGAGAATTATGGGAAAGTGATGGACCCGCGGCAGTCAGCGCAGAGAAGTTCATCAATGATATAAATAATGTAAGTATAGGCGGTGCTACACCGGTTGGAAAGGCAGTATTTGAATCTGTCGGTTATCTCGCCTGGGTTGAGAGCAGATATGGTGCCTATGTTAAAACTAATGTTGCTAAAAAAGATCCATATAATACCTGGACCGGCGATAC
The DNA here is from genome assembly GCA_030613445.1 of Candidatus Stahliibacteriota bacterium. GTDB lineage: Bacteria > Hydrothermota > Tepidihabitantia > SM23-42 > SM23-42 > JAUVZL01. The sequence goes on from JAUWLY010000082.1 coordinate 4,097, forward strand.
AGTATGGTGTCGAAAGAGTTTTGTCATTCTTTTAGGTGATGGTGAATCAAATTCGGATTGGCCCGTAGTCAGTACCTATGCTCCACTGCCCAATGGCCCGTTTGCCCGACCATTATATGATTATGATGATGACGGTCACCCTGGCGACTGGGGCAGCACCCACCCGGCTGATGACTATGCCTATTATGGACATATCACTGACATAAGACCTGATATAGGCGATATACAGAATATCGAGTTCTATTCTATATTTTCATTTGGTCTGGGTGCCGATCTCTTCAAAGAAATTGCCAAGGACGGAGGATTTGACGACCGAAATGGTGACAATATCCCCCAGGTCAATGAATACGATAAAGATGGTGATGGTATCCCTGATCATTATTATGAAGCAAAAGATGGCAGCGAGCTTGAAGAGGCGATTATAAAAATAATCATGGATATTCTGGCAAAGGTATCATCATCAAGTGGAGTATCAGTTATTACTGCAGGAACCAAGGTTGGGGGTACGGGTGTTCAGGCACAATTTTATCCGAGAAGAAATTTTCCTACTGGCGAAAACCTGGAATGGATTGGCACATGTCAGAGCCTCTGGGTCGACCCGTATGGCTGGCTCAGAGAAGACAACGTACCTGACTCAATGCTGCATCTGCAGCAAGACTACGTGATAACCATGAAATGGGAACCAGGTCCTGCAAACGTGATAGTGACTCGTATGAGAGATAATGATGGATCCGGCGACCCTGCGCAGTTCACCCTGGTTGAGCAGGTGCCAATAGAAGAGCTTGTTCCAGTATGGGATGCAGGCAAGTTGCTCTGGAATTCATTACCAGGCAACAGAACAATCCAGGCTTTTGCCGACGCGAACAAAAACGGCGTGGTCGATGCGGGTGAAATGACAGACTTTGTTGTGGGCCAAGCCCCCACACTGAAACAGTATCTCGGTGTTCCTTCGGTCGCAGCAGCTGAGACAGTCATAAGCTATATCAGAGGAACTGATTTTGATGATCTGAGAACGAGAACCGCAGACATGAAAGTCTGGAAACTCGGCGATATTATCAGCTCTGGCGCGCTCGCAATACAGAGTGCAATCGAACGGTATGATTTTATATACGGTGATCAATCATATATTCAGTATTACGACGATATGAAGAATAGAAGGCAGGCAGTTTATGTCGGTGCCAATGACGGCATGCTCCATTGTTTCAACGGCGGTATCCCAATTGAAGTAGGTGTGAATCCAATGGTGCCCCTCAAGCTGGACCCAGCTGGCTATGAACTCGGTGAGGAACTCTGGTCCTATATCCCATACAATATCCTACCACACCTCAAGTGGCTCCAAAACCCGTTGTATTGCCATGTATACTACATTGATCTGAAATCATATGCGACTGATGTTCAAATCTTTACTCCTAGCGCAACGCATCCCAATGGCTGGGGTACGATCCTTATCGGTGGTATGCGGCTCGGCGGCATGCCGATCATCAATGACGTAGATACGACTTCCTCTGCATATTTTGCCATTGATGTAACTGATCCGTTAAACCCCGTTCCCATGTGGGAATTCACTGACGATAGCATCGGGCTTACCATGTGCTATTCATGCGTCGTAAAAGTGGACTCCTCCTGGTATCTGGTCTTTGGTTCTGGTCCTGAAACGTGCAGCGGAGAGTGTACGCAGAATGCGTCTGTCTACGTACTCAATCTTGAAGACGGCCAATTACTCAGGAAATTTGATATTCCTGAACCGGAATCTTTTATCACCAATATCTTTGGCGCTGACTGGGGGATGGATTATACAGTCGACCGCATCTATTTGGGGACGTGCCATGCAGACGCTGCATTACCAGGCGGATGGGGTGGAAAAATCTATTGCATATTGACTGACGATAAGGAGGATCCCACGGCATGGACAATGCAGGAGACCTTTGACATGCAAAGACCGGTGACGTCAGAAGGTAGCATTTCAACTGATGACTATGGCCATCTCTGGGTGTACTTTGGCAGCGGCAGATTCTTCTCAGAGCTTGATGAACTCGACTTTACAGTACAGCGCTATATTGGCATCCGCGAGGATACGCTTCGCGCAACGACAGTTGCCGGATTGTTTGACGTAACCGACGTTCTCGTTGACACGTTTGATGTTGTTCACTACCCACCCGCAGATACCTCGAGTTTTGAAGCGCTCATCGATACGATCAATACTATTGGCGGCTGGTATCGTGACCTCGAAGGTGAAGGTGAACGTAGTCTCACAACATCACTCGTTTTTGGCGGTGCGGTTCTCTTCACAACATTCCTGCCGACCGGTGACATATGTTCTTACGGTGGCTACGGCAACTTCTACGCACTCTTTTACCGTACTGGCACAGCTTATACCAAAGCTTTTCTCGTTTCTCAGGATACCCTGTTCCGTCCAATATTCATTGATCTCGGCCAGGGTATGCCTTCAGAACCAAGCTTGTATGTGAGTGGAGACCAGACCAAGGTCTTTATCCAGGCGGGTGGTGGTATTGTCTCACCGGAAACTGGTATCCCGGGTCTGCCCACATCAGGTGTAATAATCTGGAAAGGAAGATAGGAGGTAACAATGAAGAAATGGCTATTACTATCAATAATACTGGCGATCCTGCCTTTGATCGCACAGGATGCAGATGCTTTTCAGAGTGACTATATGACTACCACTGGTTTAGTCATTGAAGTCGAAAGTCAACGCATCAACTTCGAAGAAATGTGGCTATCCACGGCTCGGCATACCATGAAGAAGGTACAGCCTGTCATCATTGTTGACATCGCTGATGAGCCTATCACACTTTCCGCCCCCTGTCTTGTTGAACTCACCTATGAGTACGGAGCAAATGAGGAGCTCATCCCTTTGAAGATCAAAGTGCTCAAGCAATACGAATACGAGAACGGTATGATTAAGGTAGACAAAATGGAATGAAAAACAGGATAAAACAAGGGTCAGGTTTTTCGATAAGGACCTGACCCTTGTTTGTATTTTTAACTGATATGTCAAAGAAAATCTCGAGCATTCTCAAGAGATTTGCCGTAAAACACCTTGTCTTCCTGAATGTACTCGTTTTTCAAAATGCTGATACGCTTAACTTCGTCAAAGGAGATAGCATTATCGAACAGTGGGTGATGTCTGAAGACTGTACGACGACTGATCTTGGTACACTGATCTACACAACAAAATCAATGGTTTCAGACGACAATAAACATTTCCTTTTCTGCGAAGAGAAGTACTACTCTGCGCCTGATAGCCATTATGCTAAACTCACATTCTATGACGCTTACAAAAAGAAAATCTGGGTACGATCATCAGACAGTGGCAGAAGGATATTATTTTACCTATCTGCGATCTATGATGACATTGTCACCATAGTCACGACTGACAAACATAATGCTCGCCCGAGCCTCCATCTTATCAAGGATAAAAAGATGAAAACGATCGTCGCTGACGACAAATGGTATAGATTGAAAAAGTATGCCTTCTCGCCCAATATGACGTATCTCGTGCTCCATGTGAAGAATCCTTATATGAACAAAACCTGGGACTATATTCATTTTATCGATATGAAAAATGGTAAAGAATGGACCTATCTCTTTCCGATATGCGTTTCATGCAAACGCCAAAAAATCGACGTATCGGTCGATAATCGAGGGATTACCAAAGTCGTCCATAAGGGTGAGCACCGGATCTTTTCAAAAGAGGGCAGACTGACTGATATCTACATCAAGTTATAATCCCCGCTTTCGCACGCTCGTGTATGGTTTATTGACATTTCTTTCTTTTTGTTTATATTTAATCAATGGAGGTGAAATTTGAAATCTTTCGCTAAACAGTTTTTTCTCATATTGATAGTCAGTCTATTTATCACTCACTGCGGCAATGGAAAAAAACAGGAGCAAGGTGAAGATGCAACCAATACACCACCCACAATAACTGGAGTGAGTTTATTACCGCTAAATCCCAAAGTTCAATCACGCATTCAAGCGGAAATCCTCAGTGCTGACAAAGACGGTGACCCGGTCACTTTTAATGTCAAGTGGTTCCTCAATGGTGCAGAGATCGGTGAAGGTATGTCACTGAGCCATGACGAAGTACAAAGAGGTGATAAGATCTTTGCTAAAGTCACGCCTTACGATGGCAAGGCATATGGCAAATCAGTGATGTCTAATGAAATTATTATAGGTGGTTCACCGCCGAGGATAATTTCCTTGCAGGTCGCGCCCGAGTCTGTATTCGTCACCACTCCACGAGTTGTCGTAAGTGCCCTGGTTGAAGACCCGGATAAGGATTCAATAAGGATCGTCATCCATTGGGTTGTGGAAAATGAAGTCATCCCGGATACTGCAAATGCTCTTGACCTAAAAAGGTTCGGTTTGAAAAAGAACGATGTGATCAGAGGTTCTGCGTTTGCTGACGATGGTGAGTTCAGAACTGAGGGATTTCTTTTTGAGTTGATCATTGCCAATGCGCCGCCCGTTTTTAGCCGACAAATAGATTCTGTAAAATGCAATCCTCAAGACATCAACTATAAATTACCGATTTTTGACCCTGATGGCGATACGATAACCTACGAACTACTCGATGCACCAACCGGGATAATGATCGATGAAAATACCGGTACGATTTACGGTAGTGCTGGAGAAGTTACATCATTTGAGATCACGATACGGGCTACAGATACAGATGGCGCCTACATGGAAGCTCAGTTTACGTTAACCTCGCCGTAATAGTTTATATTTACTGTAATAGGTAAGCCATCCTGAAAAATGACAAAATTTGTACCGAATTCTCGATGATAGTATGAGAAATAATGTAGTTGCCCAATCCTTCAACAACACTCAGGACAGGTTTATTGGGCTATTTTTTTACGTAATAACTTCGTTATCGCAATGCTTGATAAATCAAGCAACTACAGTTTAGTTCTTGCTCTCTACCTCCTAGTTCTTACTTCTTCGGGTGATCTGGATCAGGTACTGGTGCGTCCACCGGACAAACCGCTACGCACTGCATTTCATCAAAGTGTCCCACACATTCAATACACTTATTAAAATCAATAAGATAAATAGGATCACCTTCACTAATTGCCTGAACCGGACACTCAGGCTCGCAAAGCCCACAGGCAGTGCATTCATCAGTAATCTTATAAGCCATTTTACCTCCTTATTAAACGGATTATTATATTGACTTTCTATTAAATGTCAAGACTGGCAATTACCTCCTCTGTCATTGCCCGACTTGCTGGAGTCCTGAGTTATATGTCGAAGGGACCAGGGAATCCAGAAATCAACTCGTCATGCCTTTTCTCTGGATCATCCGGTTAAACCGGATGATGACACAGGAGAGTAAGCTGGATGATGACACAGGAGAGTAAGCTGGATGATGACACGAGAGAGTAAGCCGGATGATGACACGAGAGAGTAAGCCGGATGATTAGAAACTTGGACAACTATGTTTAAGATTGTAGATTTGAGATTTTAGATTGTCAAAACAGGATTATCATTGCAGATTTCAGATTTTTTTCTATGATGACTTCTCAATGCGCCCCCCATCTGTGGGACTTACTCGAAGAGTAAAGAGTTACTGTTCCTCTCACCTTGTTCGAGACAGGCGAGCTTTGTCGATGCCAATGCTGCTCACAGTTTTAGTGTGATTGCAGCATTGAGCATCCCGTGTGCTGTGTGCGGGAGAACATACATAAAGGAACTTCTCAATGCGCCCCCCTTCTGTGGGACTT
>JAUWLY010000120.1 GCA_030613445.1 Candidatus Stahliibacteriota bacterium
AAAGCACAGTTAATTGTGCCCTTTTTAGTCTCGATGTCAAGCTCGGCTTCGGTTTTCTTATCGAGTCTGAGTATTATGTCACTGGTTTTGGATTTTATTTCAATTGCTTCGACTTTCTCGTATTCAAGGTCTATGTCGCCCGATACAAAGTCGCCAAAGAACTTACCTGATAATTCTTTGCCAGTTATGTCACCGGATACTGATTGGATATCTATTGTTCCAGTAAGATGAGATATATCCATATCACCGGATACGCCTTTGATCGCGAAATCAGTGTAATGCGGGGCAGTAATTCTCATATCGCCACTTAATGCTTTAATTTCAAGCACATCGCCCTTTTCTTTTACTTTTACAAAACCATCTTTTTCTATTTCAATAGTATTAGAGGTTTTACCAAAAAGAATCAAGTCACCGCTGATACCTTTGAATTCGATCTTATTTTTAGCAGGGAACTCCAGGATTTCTTCGATTTCAGAGCTCTTGCCCGACGTTTTGCAAGAGTCAGAGATTGCCAGGGCGATTACTTCAGGGATATTCTCAAGGGCGCTCCAGATGCTTGCTTTAACCTTTTTACCCCTTGTTTGTGGCTCTGATAATGCCTCGAGCAGTCTTGCTGCCTGGTCAGAATTTATCTTACCATGTTCAAGCAAGTTCAATATCCGCATTTGTTCATTCAATGTACACCTCCACAAATTCACCTTTTTCTTCATCTGTAATCTCAACGAGTTTGAATCTGCCGCCTTCACTAAGATTTTCGACAATTTCATCAAGCATCTCAGGGGAGAACTCATCAAGGGTTATTTCCTTGCCGTGAATATTCACCTTGTGACCTTTAGGTACCACGCCTTTAAATGCAGTGCCGATTTTTGAGGCAAGTTTGAGAACACTGATCGGGATATCCACTTTCACCTTTGGTTTACTTTTATTCTCATTATATACACGCACGCGGAAAAAGCGTGCTCTTTCATGAGGTTCTTTTATAGCACCTAATAGCCGGTCTGCTTCTTCTGGTGTTAGTTTACCTTGAGCAACCATATCTAGGATTTTCCTTCTTTCTTCAGACATAATACCTCCTTAATACAGAAATACAGATGGTTAGTAGGTTTGGGTTTGGAAGCGAGATTCCAGCATCCTAACCAAAACCATAAGACTATTTTTTCTTAACTATATGCTTAACTAATTCTAATAGCCCCACAACGATAACGATTATAGGCCAGTCGCGGTGCCAGGCAATATCAAGAACATCAAGATTGCTCAACCAAAACAATAAGCCCACAACAATGAGCAGAATACCGCCGGACATCCTATAGAAAATATGTTTCATTTTTTCCTCCTTTGCTTTAGTATTGATACTGCTTCATCAACGCTGATTTCACCCTGGGCAAGCGCTTCTAGTGGATTTTTTCCACCCTCGATGGGCGAGAGGTTAAGAGCCTTGAGCAACTTCTCGATTTTTGATTTGATCGTCGGATAGGACATATTGAGTATTTTCTCAATATCAGTTATTTTTCCCTGGGCGCGTATGAATATCTTCAAGAACTCATGGTCATCTTCAGAGAGTTGGCAGAATTCGCACGGTGAGAAGTCCTTTTTAACCCTGAGATCACACTTAGGGCATTTTAGCTCACTGATGATCATTTTTGTATGACATGAAGGACAACTTAAGATTTTTAAGTTCATACTACATTATAATCAAAATTTTTAATTTGTCAAGGGGTAATATTAAAGAAATTTAAGATTTAGGATTGTAGATTTTAGATTTATAGCTATGGTGATAAAAAAGAAGATTACAGAGATGTGAAGTCTCGAAAAATAAGGACTTTTCGTCTGATTTTAGTTAATTGTATCTTGGGACTTGGTTCTTGGAGCTTGGTTCTTGGAACTTGGTGTTAAGGATAGACCCTATCGAGCATTCTGGGAAACGGGATTGTTTCACGACAGTGTTTGATACCGCAAATCCAGGCAATGGTCCTTTCTAGCCCAAGACCAAACCCACCGTGCGGGCAGGTACCATATTTTCTCAGGTCAAGATACCAGGCATATGTATCTTCAGAAAGTCCTCGTTCCTTAATGCCTTTGAGCAGGGTCTCATAATTATCTTCACGCTGACCACCACCGATTAGTTCACCAGCGTTCTCTGACCCGATCATGTCGACGCTCAGAGATAATGATTCATCAGCCGGGTCACGCTTCATATAAAACGCTTTGATATCCACTGGATAATGATGGATAAATACTGGTTTGTCAAATGATTCGGAGATTATAGTCTCATGGGGCGCACCAAAGTCATCACCTCCAGGGAATGTCTTATCCTTTTTCTGAACGATCTTGACAGCTTCTTCATAGGTGATCCTTGGAAACGGCTTTTTAATACTTTCCAATTTACTAAGATCCCTCTCAAGGGTTTTTAACTCTGTTGCTTTTCGCTCAAGAATTCTTTCTACTATATAGACAACCATGTTTTCGGCAAGATCCATAATGCCGTCGAGTTCAATAAAAGCAACTTCAGGTTCAAGCATCCAGAATTCTGTGAGATGGCGTCTGGTTTTTGATTTTTCAGCACGAAAAGTTGGGCCGAAACAGTAAACCTTACCTAAGGCAGCAGCCGTTGCTTCATTATAAAGCTGTCCGCTTTGGCTCAGATAGGCTTTTTGGTCATAATATTCGACTTCAAATAAGGTTGTCGCACCTTCTACTGCAGCGGGTGTGAGGATTGGACCATCGGCGCAGATAAAGCCTTGATTGTCGAAAAAGTCCCGGCATGCCTTTATTATTTCATGCCGTACCCGCATAATGGCACTCTGTTTTTTTGAGCGGAGCCATAGATGCCTGAGCGGCAATAGGAATTCCACCGAGTGGTCTTTTGGTGTGATTGGATACTCTTGTGCCAGTTGGATGATCTGCAGGTCATTGGCTACGATTTCATAACCACCTGGGGCTCGGTCTTCCTTTTTCACTAAACCAGTGAGTATGACAGATGATTCCTGCGTTATTTTATCGGCGATTTCAAAAATCGAGTCTTTAGCTTCACCCTTAGCGATTACCGACTGGACAATACCTGTGCCATCACGTATAAGGATGAAGCGGATCTTACCACTGCTCCGTTTATTATATAACCAACCTTTTATGGTTACTTCTTTGGCTTCGTACTTGCCAATATTTTCTATGTAGATATACATAGTTTAATATATTCTTTTTTAGAATGAAGTCAAGGAGGACTAATTTAATAGCAAATAGACGTGTACTTCTCGGGCAAGACGAGAAGCAAAGACGCCAACTCCGCCAGTTACTCCTGCTTGCAGCACACTATCCTGCTCCGTGCCGAATTGACTGTATAAATAATAGTTATTGTCACATGCCTGAATTTCGATATCATACCATCCTGAGTGAGCGAAATGCAAATAAAATGGTACAGGTATGCGTATCAAACTGTCCAGAGTATCTGGTACATACCAGAAAGGGATTAGATTATAATTTACATCTATGAAGTAACCCCAATAATAATGGGCTCCAGAGCTCTTTGTCAGAATTATTGTATCTGAAACCGTAAGCGTATCGAAGGGCTGTGGATATAATATATTGAAATTACCTGGAGTCTTTGTTTCTGCAGTGACCGTATTAAAACCCTCTTTTATAACTGTCAACTCGTATATTGCTTCTGGTACGATGTTCAGAGGATAACGCGGATGGTATGCGCTATCTGCAGGCATATATTGTAGAGTATCTACAGAATAAGGATCTGACAATATTACGAGTGCGTCGCTGATATAATCACCTGAGGATTCACGCATTTCATAAGTACGATCAACAAGGACTGTATAATGGGATGTAGGGCACCAGAGAAGGCAATAAATGTTCAGTTCTGGTTCATAAATATCTGACACACTATTACAGCAAACAGCGATAAGTATGCTAATTATTGCAGTACTATAGAGAGGTCGATAGAACTTCTGCATATTAAAACCTTATGTTTATGCCAAAACTGGGTATTGGTATAGGTAGGAGCGCATAGCTTTCTTTTCTTGGGGGATCTTCATCATAATCCCAGGTGTGAAAGAGGATATTCTCCTGATCATAGACATTGACAATATCAATATACCAGGAACCTTTCATGCCCAATAAGTGGAAATTTTTCTCAAGGTGGAGGTCAAGGCGATGTGATATGGGGAGACGATGTGCATCGCGGGGACCGCGTATTATGACCCACTTATTTTCCCAGCGCTGTTCGACACTATTATAATAACGATATCGATAGCGTCCAAGATCTTCAGCATAGGGAAGACCTGTAGCAAAATGCCAGCGCATGCTTATTTTTCCATTTTTCAGTAACGGTATCATGTGCGGTATTGTGAAACCAAGAACGAAATTCGTATTATGTCTACGGTCATAACGCGGTGAATAGTAGTTACCACCTTGTTCACGTCGAGTGTACCCGAGGGAATAACTCACCCAACCGAAGATATCCCTGTAGCTTTTTTTCAAAAAGAAGTCCACGCCCATAGAATAACCGCTGCCAATGCGAAGACTTTCTGAAGGACTGCTGAAGGCGATATCATCTTCCTCTGGTAATAACAAATCATGGTAATATTTGAAGTATGGCTCAAATGTTAGTATGGTATTTTCATCGAACCAATGTTCAATGCCTGCGATAGCATGGTAGGAGGTTGGAATATCGTGCATGCTATCGACCGGTCGCCAGAAATCAAAAATTGAGAAATATGATTCCTGGCTATTAATCGTTATAATAAACTGTCGGTGTTTACTCAGCGCAAGATTGAGCGCCGAGTTCGGCTGAAAATGGTATTTTAACCCAATGCGGGGATCATAATTCCAGCGATTGCCAATACTATAATAGGATATTCGTAATCCTGTTTGCACAAATAGAATACTTGGCACCAGCGACCATTTGTCCTGCACATAGCCAGTGATCAACTGTGTTTCATGCTCTTTGTCAAGAAGCCTTAGTTTCTGTACATCCAGATTATAGCCTATTTTGAGAATTTTCCCGTCCACTCCAATGTCGATAGTGTGAATATCATTCACAAAGTAATTACAGTCGCACTTTATTGTGTAGTCGATAATCTCTTCGTAAATATGCATATTATTCGTCGAGTCTGTGAAATCTTCATATTTAAAGTATGTAAGAAAATTACTCCACGCCCCGAGTATTTCACTATAGAACTTGGGGTTGAATACGCGCCGCCAGCGCAGAGAAGCGCCTCGGTTTCCCCATTCCAGACCGATTTTCTCTTCTGACTCATCAGTGAGTGATTCTTCAAATGACATGACATCCGAGCCGCCAAACCCGGTCAAAGTAAATCTATTCTCCGGTGAGGGATTGAAGTTGATTTTGGCAATGCCATCATAGAAATAGTAGGGAAGTGAGAGCGTTTCTTTTTTAATCTTTGAGTATGCCCATACTAATACATCAAGGTAGGTTCTCCTGCCGTTTAATAAAAATGACCCGTTTGGTATTGGACCTTCAAGCATAATCTTTGAAGTTACCAACCCGATACTCGCCTGACCTGAGAGTTTTTTTGAATTACCTTCTTTAGTAGTGATGTTGAGCACTGATGACAGACGGTCACCATACTCTGCTGGAAAACCACCAGCATAAAGCTCTGCATCATTTACAGCATCAGGGTTGAATGTAGAGAAGAGTCCAAACAGATGGGTTGATGGATTATAAACTGTGATACCGTCAAGTAAGACCAAATTCTCATCAGGACTGCCGCCCCGGACATAGAGCTTATTGGAAAGATCATGCATAGTTACAATACCTGGCATGAGTTGCAGTATTTTGATCAAATCTTTTTCAACAAGACCTGGCACTGATTGTATTTCACGTGGGGTGAATGTGATATGGCTGATGTCAACATCCTGTTCGAATCTAGCTCTTTCTGCAGATATCTGAGTTCCTTCAATTTGTATGACTGCTGGATCCATTTCAACGTTCTTTGTTATGCTACGAGCTTCAATATCTATTTCTAATGAAACTGTTTTGTAACCGATATAGGAAAATACTAACGTATATGTGGCAGCTGGAATATTCTGTATGACATAGTAACCTTTTTCATTGGTAGCGCTACCGTATCGGGTATTTTCTAAATATACATTTGCATAAACCAGTGGCTCGCCATTTGCTGCGTCTGTTACAAATCCATTGATTGATCTAAGATCATATGCCGACAGCAATAGCACTATAACCATCATATGTTCAAGTATACTTTTATTAATTGTCGAGTCAACACGGACAAAGGAAGTCTTTACCTAGTGCTTGACATACCTCCGAATTGCAGAGATTGACAAAATTAGATTGTCATATATAATATACTATATGAAAAAGGGGCTTGTTATTATCCCGACCTACGACGAAGCCGTCAATATCAAGAACATCATTAACAGGATTCTATCGCTTCCAAACCAATTGGAAATTCTGGTTGTCGATGATAATTCTCCAGACGGAACCGGCAATATAGTCGAAAAACTTGCTCGAACCAATAAGAAAATCCACCTTGTGAGGCGCCCGTCCAAAATGGGGTTAGGTACTGCTTATGTCTTGGGTTTTGGTTATATGCTGGAACATGGTTATGATTTTGCTTTTGAAATGGATGCTGATTTCTCGCACAACCCGGATGATTTGCCAAGGTTTATTGAGCTTCTGGGCGACTACGATCTTATTGTCGGTTCACGCTATATCACTGGTATTAGTGTTGTCAACTGGCCAATGAAACGTCTCCTTCTTTCTTTCTTCGCCTGTTTTTTTGCGCGTATTGTTACCGGTATACCGGTCAAGGATCTGACCAGCGGCTTCAAGTGTTACTCAAGCAAAGCACTTGGCAGTGTCAATTGGAAGAAATTCAATGTCGATGGTTATGGTTTTCAAATCCAGAGTGTTTTTTGTATTTACAAAACAGGTTTGCGGATCAAAGAAATTCCAATAATCTTTGTAGAAAGACGACAAGGTGAATCAAAAATGTCAAAGCGCATTATCTGGGAAGCATTTTGGTTGGTTTGGAAATTAAGAACCAAATCAATATTGGGGAGAAAGTGCGACTAGAAATTGTCATAGTTAACTATAATTCAGGTCATCACCTGGTAAATTGTCTGGCCGCCCTCACTATGAATAACGGGGTTGTGCACGGTTGTCAAACTATTGTTTATGATAACGGTTCATCAGACAGTAGTCTGGAGCGTGCACGAAGTTCCTTTCCTCATGTACGCTACATGGGTAATCACACCAACCTTGGTTTTGCAACTGCTGTGAATAGAGTAGCGCAGACATTGAAAAGCGAATATCTCTTGCTGCTCAATCCTGATGTTGTGGTATTCCCGAATACAGTGGGTTTGATGTTCAAATTCATGGAACAACATCCAAAGTGCGGTATCCTTGGTGGTGAGATCCTCAGTCCCTTTGGGTTTCGCCAACACACTTGTCGTAGATTCCCGCATTACTTCAACGTACCTTTTGGTCGTCGTTCCGTAGCCCGGAGAATGTTCTCAAAAAATAGCCTGTCTAATAAATATCTTTACCTTGACCTGAATTATAATCACACTCAGAAAGTTGATTTTGTGGAAGGCTCTTTGAAGATGATAAGAAGGAAAGCTGCAGAGCAGGTGGGGTTTTTTGATGAAGGGTTTTTCCTCTATCTTGAGGACGCGGATCTATGTTATAGAATGAAGAGAAGGGACTGGGAAACCTGGTGGCTACCAGAATCATACGCCATACACTACCGCGGTGAGAATTTTCGGGCTGATAATGTTCATCCCGCCATGCACCACTCACGTGGTTTTTATAGATTTTTCAATAAACACTACAAGCCGGGAGCATCTCTGAAATTGCTTCTGAGAGCTTTTCTGGCGCTACGCTTGGTTTACGTGATTTCAACCGAGTGCGTAAAAAAGGTATTCCATGATACTAATTTTAGTCCTCGTTGCTGAGATCAGTATACAACCACAGTACTATACCAATACAAACTACTACTACGAGATCACTGGTCACGATACAATAATTTATGGCGCGACTAATGGTGGGGTCATAGCATTTAATACGCAAACCAGCAGTTTTCGTGTTTTAACCAATACAGATGGGTTA
>JAUWLY010000125.1 GCA_030613445.1 Candidatus Stahliibacteriota bacterium
ATGGAAATACCTGAAAGAATACAGGAATAAGTTCAGGTGTCTGGGCATTTAGGTATTTAGACATTTACCGACATAAGGAGGTTCTTATGCCCATATTCATATATAAGTGCAAAGACTGTGGTGAAGTTTTTGACTTTTTGATGTTGAACAAATCAGAAAAGCCAAAATGCACAAAATGCGGCAGCAAAAAATTGGAAAAACAGCTTGCAGCCTTTGGCGTAAAGATTGGTGCATCCTCGTCCAGCAATAGCTCAAGCTGTCCTACAGGCACCTGTCCACTTTAAAGCAATTAGGAAACTCATGCCTATTTACGAATATAGCTGTGAAAATTGCGGTAAAATAACCGAAATATTAGTGAACAAGGAAAAAGATAATGTTGTGTGCAAATACTGTGGCTCTATACGATTGAAGAAATTAATTTCAGCACCAGGCGCTATTATAATGGGAGGTTCGAAATCTAAAGGTACTACATGTTGTGGTAGGACTGAACGATGTGATACACCTCCTTGTTCAGATGGCGGAACCTGCAAAAGAGATTACTAAATAGAACTGGAGTAGGGCATTTATGCCTGTTAATATCCTCCAGAAAGCAAAAAGGATTTCCCGGAGGCTTGATAATATGAAAAATCTTGGGGTTGGTAAAATCATCCAGATAGCATGATAATTTCATTTGCAAGTGGCAAAGGCGGCACTGGTAAGACAATAATCGCAACCAGTTATGCACTCTGGTTATCTCACAAAGATAACCACCCCCAAATTCAATTCCTCGATTGTGATGTGGAAGAACCCAATGCCGCGATTTTCTTGAAGCCTGAAATAAACAAAACCATATCAGTCAATATTCAGGTTCCAGTAGTCGATACAGAGAAATGTACATATTGCGGCAAATGCGCTGACATCTGCGTGTACAACGCCATAGCCGTTGTTAAAAATACAAAACAGGTCCTTATCTTCAAAGAATTATGTCATGGGTGTGGTGGTTGTACGCTCCTTTGTCCGGAAAATGCACTATCAGAAATAAATAAGGAAATCGGTGTTTTAGAAAAAGGAAATGCAGGCGCAATTAACTTTATCCACGGCAAATTGAACATCGGGGAACCAATGGCATCACCACTCATTAGAGAAATCAAAAAGGAAAGACTGGGAGACAAAGAGGAACGGAGACACGGTGAAAATGCTCAATTATCAATTAACCAATTAACTAATCACCAATTTACTATTATAGATGTTCCTCCAGGAACTTCGTGTCCAGTGATCGAAGCAGTCAAAGGCTCTGATTACACTGTTTTGGTAACTGAACCAACCCCTTTTGGCTTAAATGACTTAATACTTGCCGTTGATACGCTTCGAGTATTGAATCTACGATTTGGGGTCGTGATCAACCGTGACGGCGTCGGCGATAAGAAAACAGAAGATTATTGCAGAAAAGAACATATCCCTATACTGATGCGCATTCCTTTAGACAGAGAGATTGCCGTAGCCTATTCCAAAGGAATTCCCCTGCTCCATGTCAACCCTAAATACAAAACTGCATTCTTTAAACTTCATGAAAAAATTGTGAGCAAAGCGTGAAGCAGATCTTGGTCATCAGCGGAAAAGGCGGGACTGGGAAAACCATTGTCGCAGCAAGTCTGGTCGTCCTTGCCAAGAAAAGTGTTATCGCAGACTGTGATGTTGATGCTGCTGACCTCCACCTCTTAGTCCACCCCGAAATAAAGCAGACCCGTGATTTCACTGGATTGCCAAAAGCAGTTATTGATCAGGGAAAATGCACTGGCTGCGGCGAGTGCATTGAGGTGTGTAAGTACAATGCGATTTTGAAAAACGATGACTCTCAATACGAAACAGATACTATTTCATGTGAAGGCTGCGCAGTCTGTACACATATCTGTCCAGCACAGGCGATATCCATGGAAGAACACAAAGCAGGACAGTGGTTTATTTCAGAAACGCAATTCGGCACCATGGTCCATGCGAAATTAGGTATTGCTGAAGAGAACTCTGGAATGCTCGTAACGACCGTTAGAAAAGAAGCTCAGGCAATCGCGCAAAAAAACAATCTGGAATATGTAATAATTGACGGACCACCAGGTATTGGGTGTCCAGTTATCGCATCACTCACAGGTGTTGATATTGCATTAATTGTCACCGAACCAACTCTCTCAGGGATCCATGACATGACACGGGTATTAAAACTTGCCAATAGCCTTGGTGTCAAGGCAGCCTGTGTAATAAATAAGTATGATATCAACATAAACAACACTGAAAGAATTTCGGGGCTGTGTCACAATACTGAAACGCCGATCCTCGGGCAAATACCATACGATGAATCAGTCATTGAATCAATAGTCGCAGGCGTACCTCTGCTCATGCATATAGATAATAATACAACGGCAATACTTAAACAAATCTGGCAGGAATTAAAGGAAAAACTGCAATGAGTGACCTCGATAAATTTGCCAAAGACCTTCAATCACAAATAATGAAGGATATTGAAAAAACCTATTCCAAGAAAGTCATTGAGCACTGGAAAAACCCAAAGCACTGGGGTATTATGAATGATGCTGACGGCTATGGTAAAACCACTGGTCCTTGTGGCGACACCATAGAGTTCTCAATAAAAATCAAGGACAATATTATAATAACATGCACATTTGATACTGACGGATGCGGTACAACGATCGCTTGTGCAAGTATCATAACAGAAATCGTAACCGGTAAACCGCTCACCTTTGCCAAGAGCATTACCCAGACGTCAGTACTTAATACCTGCGGAGGATTGCCTGAAGACAGCAAGCACTGTGCGCTTCTGGCAGCCAATAGTCTGCAGGCAACAATAAGAAACTACGAAGAGACAAAGAACGAACCCTGGAAAAAATTATACAAAAAATAATATTGACTTCACAAATTATATCCATATCATAGATAGTGCATATCCTCGCGATTACAGATATTCATGGCCGACAAGGCTATAGTGCTGAAGTCAATAAACTGATATCTAATGCAGACCTTGTCGTAATTGCTGGCGACCTGACCAATTTCGGACATGACCGGGAAGCCAAATCAGTAATTCAGGAAATCCAAATGCTCAATGACAAGATCTTTGCCATTTGCGGCAACTGTGATTATCCTGATATCAAGAATACGCTTGCAACAATGAAAATCAATCTGCAGGGAACTGCAAAGATCTATAATGATGTCGCTTTTTATGGACTGGCCGGCTGTACAAAAACACCGTTTTCTACTCCCCAAGAATATTCTGAGCAGGAAATTACAGCAACCTTAGCGGGTTTTCGTAAACATGAGAACGTACGTTATCATGTTCTGGTCACCCATTCACCACCTGCAAAGACAAACTTGGATAGAACATTCATGGGGCTTCATGTTGGCTCCAAGGCAATACGTGATTTTATCAAGGCATTCAAACCTGACCTGGTGGTTTGTGGACATATTCACGAAGCACGAGGAGTAGATAAAATCGGCGAAACTATCATGATCAATCCCGGGCAGTTTCCCAAACATTATGCAGTAATCGAATTGTCAGATAAGATAACCTATCGTTTGCATTGAACAAAAGAGATCATTTCAATAGCGTCTTCCCTACTTTTGTTGCCAATTCCTCGAGGAGCTTTGGTGCATTTGCCATTGCTTTGTTCAAGGACATGGATGACCTAACCAGGCAATATTGAGACAGAACTCTGTATTTTTTGAAAACCTTAGCATCCCGGGTTATACTTCCGCATATTAAGATCACTGGTTTCTTGTGTATATAGGCAAGGTCAACGACTCGTTTTAGAGTCTTACCATAGAAGCTCTCTTTATCCACACGTCCTTCACCAGTAATGACCAAATCACATGCCTTAATCGCATCTTCGAAGTATACGAGTTCCTTGATCAACCCAAACCCGGATATCATCTCTGATTTCATTACCGCAACAAAAGCACCGCCAATACCACCGGCTGCACCAGAACCTGGAATTTTATCCAAATCTATCTGGTATTGTTTCAAAACGACTTTTTTGAAAGTCTTCAGAGCCTTGTGAATTAAGGGCATGGTCGCTCGCTTTGCGCCTTTTTGTTTAGCATAAACCAAAGCACCATATCTTCCAGTCAGAATGTTTTTTACATCAGATGCAATAGTGATTTTTACTGATCTAATACGCTCTGGCATCTGCGATGTGTCAATCCTTCTCAAGTCGAGGAGGCCTCTGCAATTAAGCTCAATTGGTTCATCTTTACGATCGAGGAATCTCGTACCAAGAACAGATAAAGCACCAACGCCGCAGTCAATCGTTACGCTATCACCAATGCCCAGGATCACCTTGCGATATCTGTTATTGACTGCATCGAGAATAAGTTCTCCAACCCCTTTGGTTGTCGTAATAAGCGGATTACGTTCTTTTTTGGGTATCAACCTCAAACCGGCAGCTTCAGCGAGTTCAACAATCGCAACCCTTTGTTTGGGAACTATCCCATAGGTCGCGGTGATAATGCTATTGGTCGGTCCAGTGACTTTCAGGCTTACGAATTCTCCATCAAGTGCTTTGGTCATTATGTACGACGTGCCCGTACCGCCATCAGCTAAAGGCAACTCAGTTATTTTGAATTTTCTCGAAACCTTTCTTAAACCCTTTGCAATGTGGTGTGCAACTTCTATTGAATTAAGCGATTCCTTAAAACTGTTTGGCGCAACCAGGATCTTCATTCGTAGACCTTTGGATTGATTGTATTGGGTGCTCTTCCATTTTGTACAAGCACGGCTATTACATTTTTTGCAACCATCAAAGCCATCTTTATCCTGGTTTCTATCGACGCCGAGCCGATATGCGGTGTGAGTACGGTATTAGGTATTGCAATGAGTTCTTTTTCAACCTCTGGTTCTCTCTCAAAAACATCCAAGGCACAACCGGCAATCATTCTCTCTTTTAATGCCTTGACTAAAACCTTTTCATCAACAATCGGACCTCTTGCTGTGTTAATTATATATGCAGTTTCTTTCATCAGAGAAAATTCTTTTCCGGAAATTAAATGATATGTTGATTCTACAAGTGGTATATGGATAGTAACAAAATCTGATTCCTTTAATAAATCGTCTAAACTTTTATACTCAGCACTGTATTTTTTTTCAATTTCATGAGACAATCTTACTGGCTCATAATAGATTATTTTCATATGAAAACCTTTTGCACGCTGTGCTACTGCTCGCCCTATCCTACCAAATCCAATTATTCCCAATGTTTTGTTATAAACATCATTACCCAACATAAGCATTGGTGCCCAGCCTTTGAACTTACCTTCTCTTAGATATCTATCTGCATCTACAATTCTTCGTGCAGCAGAAAGAATCAAGGCAAAAGTGAGATTTGCAGTGGTTTCTGTTAATACGCCAGGTGTATTGGTTACCGGAATCTTCCTTTTTGTCGCTGCTTGTACATCGATATTATTATAACCCACCGCATAATTGGCAATTATTTTCAAATGCTTTGCAGCGTCAATAACTTTGGCATCTACCCTATCATTCAATAAGCAGATCACGCCACCTTTGTCTTTGATTCCCATTATCATATTTTGTCTGGACATTGGAGCGTCTAAAGGGTTGATCGACAAATCAACGTGCTTTTCAAGTAATTCGATGCCTGGTTGCGGCAACCGACGGGTTAAAAGGACCTTTGGTCGAAGAACCATATAAGATTAAATCTATATTTCGCTAAAATTCAAGAGGAAAGTCTACCCCTTATTACACCGAACATATAATACTTTGGTTTCCCTCCCCCTTGGATTGAAGGAGGTAAATATAATAACTCCCTCTCCCTTGATGGGAGAGGGTAAGGGTGAGGGTGAAATTGAAAGTTAGATACCCCGCCCCTTGGGGCGGGGAGGTTCATTCTATTATATGTTCTCCTTAGTAACTCTACAATTGTAGTTGTCCAATCCTTCAACTGCATTCAGGACAGGTTTATTGGCTAAAGTCTGATAAATCAGGCGATTACATCATAAAGGAACCGCTCGATGCGCCCGCTTTCTGGGGGCTTACTCGAAGAGTAAAGAGTTACTGTTCCTCTCACCTTGTTCGAGACAGGCGAGCTTTGTCGAGAACATACATATCGTGGATGATATGAGAACTATTCTATGTTCTCCTTAGTAATACGCCGCGAGCAGCGGGGAATTTCAAATTGAACAATTGACTAAAAGGTGTTCTGAAAATCTTTCTTGCAGCCTTATGTAAATCTTCTGCACCAAGGCAAATATCCATTGCTTTCCCAGTGATGTGATAAGTGTATTTTTTCTTGCCTGCTACTACAAATACAGTGATATCTTTACTCCGACTTTTTTCAACCATCATATTTCCTTTACCCAATGTGGCAAAAGTTGAACACTGCAGTCCATCAATAATGCACGTAAAAGGTTTCTCCGGTTTGATTTTGACTTTGATAATAATATCCATGATGCCTTTGAGTTTATGTTTTTTGTCAATATATTTGCCAAGCTTGTATCCCAAGGCTAGAAACGGACCATTGTGTCCGTGGAATCTGATAGTTTCTTGATATGTCAAAATACTAGGTCTTTGAAACTTCATACTTTTTGACTCTCCTTTTCGGTGAAAAAACTAAGCAAAGACCAAAAATCACACTTGAAGCAATTATTATTACAGCACCGGACGGAACGTTGAAAATATAAGAAAAGAAAAGGCCGAGCAAACAGGAACCAATGGCAAAACAGATTGAAAGAACATACATTGTTTTGAGTTTGTAAGTAAGCTGATATGCGGCTGATGGCGGGTTGACAATGAGGCTGAAGATCAAGAGGCCTCCGATTATGTTAAGGTTGATTGTCACAGTTGCACCGCAGAGAAAAAGAAGGCAGTAAAATAGAATGGTCTCAGGGATACCAATTGCACGTGCGAGCTCTCGGTTAAAGAGAACAGCCTGTATTTCCTTGTACAATAAAAGAAGAAATGCTATAACAATAAATGTAATAAGGAATAAGTAGAATATATCCTGCGCAGAAATAATTAATATGTTACCCCAGATGAAATTGAGTGCCTCAGTCTTCGACCCTTTTATCATTCCCATACCCAGGAAAGCGATGCCAAGAACAAAAGAAAAAATGATACCTATAGAAATATTCGGGTCAACATCTCCCCGATCTGCAATCGGTCCGATCAATGCAGTCGATGCGAGACAAAAAATTATTGCGCAGAGCAAAGGGTTGACATGGAGTAATAGACCGAATATCGCACCAGCAAACGCAGCATGTGACATTGCAACACCAACAAATGGTATGCGCATCATAACTACCCACACTCCAACGATTCCACAGATTGCACCACCGAGTATTGAAGCAACCAGGGCACGTTGTATAAAGTGATATTGTAAGATCTCGAACATCCTATTTGCCTCGATCCATTTTTGGCGGTTCTATTTGGAAATCGTAGATCCCAGAAAGAAGCTTCTTCGTAAAGACTTCGTTGATCTTGCCAGAGCCGACTATATGACCATTCTTTAACAACAATGCATTTGTGCAGGAATTTGGTAAATGATTCAACAGATGAGTAACGAACATTATAGTCAATTTCTCCTGTGTATATATACGCTCAATCAATTTTGTGATTTCACATTGAGCGCGGGGATCGAGATTCGCAGTCGGTTCATCAAGTAACAATATTCTCGGTTCTTGAGCTAAAGCTCGGGCAATTGACACTTTCTGTTTCTCGCCGCCTGACAAATGCCCGATCGGCTTTTCAAGCAAATGACCAATATTAACAAGCTCACATATATTATCGACCACAGCATAGTCATTCTTGCCTGGAT
>JAUWLY010000061.1 GCA_030613445.1 Candidatus Stahliibacteriota bacterium
CAGAAAAAGATATATAAGGTTTTAGGGTTGAATCCAGAAGCAGATCTCATCACTTTATTGAACCTTGCTGGACAATACGTCCACGTCTCATTCGAAGGTGAAACAATATTGACGGTTGGTAAAACAATTGAGTACATTCACGACAATTTTTCTGGAGCAGTAAATGCTATGCCCTTCACATGTATGCCCGGTAATATCGTAACCACGCTTTATAAAAGGGTAAAAGACAAATATCCACACTTCCCACTTTTTGTGCTCTCACACGACGGATTAGACCATGCCGTTGAGTCAATGCGCCTTGAAACATTTGTGAATCAGGCAAGGAATTACTCGGAGCAATTGTCCCATCCTTGACAGTATTACAATTATAACTATAATTAAGAAAAATGGAGGTATTATGCGCTATTTTAAACTAACAATGCCAGTATTATTAGTCCTCGTGCTTTGCCTGGGTTGTGCAAAAAAGCAGGTAGTCCAACCCGTTGAAGAAATCCCGGTCGAGGAAGAAATACCGTTTGAAGAGGTTGAAATTCCCGTAGAAATTCCCGTAGAACCAATAAGACCTGAGTTTGTGTTAGGAACTGTCTTCTTTGATTTTAACAAATCAGATCTCCGCGCTGATGCTGTAGAAGTTCTCCAGAGAAATTCAGAAATGCTCGGGCTTTACCCCGAGGTTAGAACGCTTATCGAAGGCCATTGTTGCGAAATAGGCACGGCTGAGTATAACTTAGCATTAGGTGAACGCCGCGCCAAAGCTACACGTGATCACCTATTGATGCTGGGGATCACACCGGACCGACTTACCACTGTAAGTTACGGTGAAGAAAGACCTCTGGATCGAGCTAACCTCGAACGCAATCGACGTAGTGAATTCGTCGTTGAGTAAACGCCGTAGGAAATCCCGCCTTGAAGGGCGAGGCATTCCAACGGGGTAAAACTGAAGAACCTGAATCTTAACTTGTCCAAGAAAATAAGTTTTCTGCTATTCTGCCTCGTTATTTGCGGCTGTTTTAACCGCAGCAGATTCAATAATTTCAACTGGCAATTGGATAGCTTGAAATACTATACTACAAAATTCGACAGTATGCTTGAGTATCAGAATGAAGAAATAAGCCATTTACGTATTGATTTCTACACTAAATCCAATGAACTCAGTGATAAAATAGAAATACTCAATTCGCGACTCAGTGATACGGAATTGCAATTGACGCGCATATATGAAAGGATTGGACCAAGACATAGCGTACCAGTGGATTCTGAAGACATCTCAAGAATCAGCCCAGAAGCACGGATGATCTATGAATCATCTTATCTCAATTATGTAAAAGGCAATTACAGCGAAGCAATAAGCGGGTTTGAAAACTACTTGAAGGTATCACCCGATTCCCCTTTATCTGATAATGCTCTTTATTGGATAGGCGAGTCCTACGCTGCCATGGGTAAGAGTCAACGTGCTGTGGATATCTTCAATGAAATGATAAAACGCTATCCAACCAGTAACAAACGACCAACTGCACTCTATAAAATTGCGATCGTCTATGAAGAAACCGGCGACTTAAAAAGTGCAAAATACTACTACAATCAAATAGTGAAGGATTTCCCGAATTCTGCTGAAGCTGCCTTAGCCAAAGATAAACTGAAGTAAGGATGCCGACCATCTGTATGCATCCGCGGTTATCTGTTTGAATCTAACATTATGAAGTAATGGAAGTAATGTATGAATATCTTTAGAACATTCCTGGAGTCAAGTATTGCTGCCCAAACCATAATGGCGATACTTGCCATTTTTTCAATATGGTCCTGGGCTATATTTTTGAAGAAACTCTTCGATTTTTCAAAGATCAAGAAGATGAGCAAACGGTTCATGTCGACTTATCGTTTTCATCAACATACTAAAGAATTAAAGAACATGGGTCCTTTGCTAAATGATAATCCATACGGTAGAATTCTAAGAAATGGCTTAGAAGAATTCGCAAAGCTGAAGGTTGGAAAAAGAATTACGTCACCAGAACAGAACCCACATGGTGCACCAGGATTAGCAATGGAAGAACTCTCGGACAATATACGCTTGGCAATGGAACGCACAAAGATCAGTGAAATTGCTGAACTGGAAAGATCGCTACCTACACTTGGTACGTTTGTCAGCGTCAGCCCTTTCCTTGGGTTACTGGGGACTGTTTGGGGCATCATGCAAGCATTCTTGGATATCCGGTTACGCGGCTCAGCCCATATCACTATCGTTGCACCAGGCATATCAGATGCATTGATCACAACTGTTTACGGACTCCTTGTTGCCATACCTGCTTTGATCTTCTATAATATTTTCAGGGCACGCGTCAACAATTACGGGGCACAGTTAGATCAGTTCATTAATGAGGTTTTTGCCAAACTTCGTAAAGAATTACTTTTTCAGCAGTGAAAACTAAAGGCTTAATTTCAGAAATGAACATGACCTCGCTGGCTGATGTGAGTATCACCCTGCTCGTGATATTCATGATCACCGCTCCCATGATGACACCTGGTATTGATGTTAATCTGCCGCGAACCGATGCTTCATTACCACATGATGAAGAAGGAATCACTGTTTCAATAAAAAATACCGGCGAGATTTACATCGATAATGAAAAAGTTGCCGTTGAAGATTTTGAGCGCATATTGAAGAAAGACCTGGAGAGTAAACCACCCAGCGTTATTGTTTATTTGCGCGCGGACGAGAAAATCGATTATGGCTATGCAATAGAGATCATCGGCAGAATGAGAAAAGCTGGCGTTAGAGAATTAGGCTTAATAGCTGATATACCCCTGGAATGAATCGATTTCATTTTGTATCTGCTTTCGTACATCTTTTGTTTTTCTCAGTATTATTATTGGCGAACCGCAGCGTCAAACCTATCCCCAGGGTTGAGATCTACAAGGTAAGCATCGCTCCCTTGCCCCAACCCAAGATACTCAGTATCGAAGAACCAGTAGAAGAAGAAATAAAAAAAGAAGAGAAGAAAGAAATAATCAAGGAAAAGGCACCGCCAAAAGAAAAAACATCTTCGGTAAAGACGGAAAAAAAGAAACCGAAAATACCAGAAAAGATAATAAAAAAAGGGTTACCTGACATCAAACCCAAGATTTACACAGGTAGTGGCAGGGGTTTCACCTATTCATATTATCTGAATATCCTCTTAAATAAAATAAACAAGAACTGGCATAATCCATACCAGGGAAAAGACGTCGTTTTAAAAAGCACAGTGTATTTCGAGGTTGATAAAAAAGGCAAGATTTATAGTGTACGATTGGAAGAGAGTTCTGGCGATAACATGTACAACGAAACTACAATCCGCGCCGTAACTCTCGCCAAGAAGTTACCGCCGCTTCCCAAAGAGTTTGCGGATGACTACCTCAAGGTCCATTTAGAATTCCTGACCGCACAGTGAATACTGCTGTAAATTCTAAATCCGAAATCCTAAATTCTAAACAAATCCGAAGCACTAAATTCAAATCTTCTAAACATTTATACTCCCACCTCTCTCTTCCTCAATGGGAAGGATTGAAACAGAAGCGTTTTGAGCATTTGGATTTAGGATTTAAAAATTATTTAGTATTTAGAGTTTTGAAATTAGGATTTTTCCATGTAATGGCGTTGATTCTCTCGTTGTCTGCGATCAGTGATTTCGCTTATAGTCAGGATATCTATCTCCGTCTAACTGATTATGGAGGCGGCAAGACCAACCTCGTAATTGAACCTTTCACCACCACAGAGATATCCTACGAATTATTGACCAAAGTGAGGAATGTCGAAATTGTTATTGCTAAGGACCTTGAATATTCCCTTTATTTCGATGTCTTTGCTGATACTGCCGCGCTCAGCGATTCTAATAGTCAAGGGATTCTCTTAAGAGGTAAAGCAGATATGACGCAGCTTTCCATTGTCTGCGAGGATTTTGCATCGCATGAGGTGATCTTCGAACAAGACTACCCACTCACTGATGCACTGCGTAAAACTGCCCATGAAATATCCGATGATATTATCGAATATATTATCGGTGAAAAAGGTATCGCCTCAACCAAGATAGTGTTTTCCTATCGGACTGGTAGCAATAAGGAACTGGCAATAGTCGATTACGATGGTTTTAATTTCACACCGCTCACCAAAAACGGTCGCTTTAACCTTTTTCCAGCTTGGGCTCCAGATAGTAGAAGGATACTCTTTTCAACCCACATGAAAAACAGTTTATGCATTTACCTGTTCGATTTAGTTAAAAAAGAAATTAAGATCATATCTTCATTTAAGGGTTTGAATTTTGCTCCGTGCTGGTCGCCCGATGCTTCGAAAATATGTCTGAGTTTAACAAAAGATGGTAATGCTGAAATATACATCCTGGATTTAGCTACGAAGAAACTGAATCGGCTTACTTATAACTGGGCGATTGATACATCACCTACCTTCTCACCAAATAGTCGGGAAATTGCCTTTGTATCGGATCGAACCGGCAACCCTCAAGTCTATGTGATGGACATTCATGGCGGCAACCTGAGACGGCTTACGTTCCACGGTGACTATAATACCTCACCAGCCTGGTCACCGCGCGGCGACATCATCGCCTATGTTTCCAGGCAGGACGACCATTCACAACAAATATACGTTACTGACCCTTATGATTTTTCACCCGTCCGTTTGACTTATGACGGGAACAATGAAGAACCGTCTTGGTCACCTGATGGCTTACACATTGTTTTCACATCAAACCGGACCGGCGTATATGAACTATATACAATGAACTGGGATGGTTCCCGGGAACGCAAGATGACTGACGGCGTGACGGCTAATGCTCCAGACTGGTCCCCAGTTATCGAATAGCTGGGGTCAAATCTTGACTATTGACAAATTATTCCTGACCTTTGTTTCTGCTTGTTTGAAGTATTCTTTAACCTTAATATCCTTCAGCATTTTTCTCTTCAGACGCCGTCGTAACTGGCTGATCGCAGAATAACTAACTCCACCTAACAATTCCCCTATTTCATGTTGTTTTACACTACTAAAACGGTAGAGCAATTCACTGGCAATGCCACGAGCAACACTATTACCCCATCGACCAACTATTTTTCCTTTATCCACATTCATAGCCTTAGCCACACAATCAATTATGGTATCTGGGTCGGCGATTCTGCTCATCAGACTCTGATATGATGGCTGCTCACACACCGATTCGTTTTCTATCAATTCATTTCTTGCTTTCGAAATGAAATCTTCACTCCCCAAAATGAAACCGTGCTTCATATCCTCAAAAGGATTTGGCAAATCATGGTTTATCCCGTCTATTACAAAATTCTTATAATAACGACGACCACCGACCATTGCGAGGATCATGTCATAATCAATGAAATCAAATGCAGACTTCCTATTAACATAGCCCGGTAGACTACTCCATTGATACGTTAGTATAAAACTCCACACTTTGTGTATATTTTTGTCTTTTATACTTGTCTTTCGGAAATAATTCAAATGCATGTAGCGTGAAACCTCAAGCAAATAATTATCAACGTCCACTAAAATGGCATTGTATCGCCCCTGATACAAATGTCCGCAGCGGTGATGACGGTAGTTAAACCAACCAGTATAACTAATGTTGAAACGACGCATGAATTCACTGAGATTAGCCCGTTTTGTCTGAATCAGTAGATGAAAATGGTTGGACATTAGAATATACGCAAATATCCTTACATCATAGATTTCCAAAGTTTCGACAAGCAGATTTAAAAATTTTGCACGATCACCGTTATCAAGAAAGATCGACTTTTTCGCATTACCACGGCAAGTAATATGATAAAAAGCTCCTGGAAACTGAATTCTGAGAGGTCTAGTCATACTTGGTTACCTTCTATGTTTTATTCAAGTTGTCAATAGTCAAGATTTGACCCCATCACTTAATTATCTCACATTCATCTGAGAGCCGTTTCATCTTGTTGCCCCAATATGTATCGCCAACATAAGCAGGATCAAGTATGTAGTATTTATCACCGACATATATAGCATCTTGTTCCTTCAAAATGTCTTCAGCTTTCCTGGTCTTTGGTTTCAACCCAATCGCCAGATGATTTGGCCAATTGATAAAAACCATATCCGCACTGTCATAGCCAAGCACTACGTTAAGCAGACAATAAAGAAAAATACTCCGTCCATCACAGTCATTACGTCCTTCGATTAATTGATTGGTGATACTTTTGATAGGTTTCTTATTATCGTAAATAAAAATGCTTTCTGACTGGCTGAGTTTGAAAAGAAAATTAACCTGATCATATTCGTCAAAATCCTCAACAAAATATTTCAAATTATCGATCAAACCCATATTATTGAATTCGTAAACGCCCGATGCAACAGTACCGAAAAGACTTGCCGGTAGATTCCTAGTATATTCAGCCTGTCCATGAGGAATCTCAACCGTAATATGATACTTTTTATTTTTATAAAACCACACCAATCGTTTCTCATGAATAGAACCGCGAAATACGGGAAGGCTGTTGACCAAGGGTACTGGCTTCAGATCCAGCTTAGAACTCTTAAGGCACTGATACGTTGAAGCAGGGTTATCATTCTCCAGCTTACCCACGGGTGTTTTGCAGTTAAACTCTTTTAAGAAATAGCTCTTCCCATCTTTTTCAACCCAGTTACCTTTTCTTATCTGCCAATCTTCAGTGAGGTTTATGCCCAGGTAACACTCATTTTCATTAAAAAAGACCTGAAAATCCCACTCCATTTTCTGCATGATGGCACACGTTGTGAGCATTGAACTCATCGAATTGGCGCTATTATTTGCAATCATATCCTGCAGCGAAAAGTATTCATCACTATCTTCTTGGTCCATAGCTCTGAAATATTCAATGAAATAAAACATCATCGCAAAAGGATTCCCGCTGATCCCTAATGCGTCAAATAGACTATTCCATGTTGTCAATAAAGAATCTGAGATCTGTCTATATGACCGATCAAAACACTCGTTTGTTTTATCCAATTCATCCGATATTAAACCAAGTGTTAACCCATCAGGGTTGAGCCCGGTTGTACTCACCAAGATACAGGAAAAACCGGCGATGATAACAAATAGACTAATGCCAAGGAATTTCTTCATGAAATTTAATCGCGCTTGTATAACATAAGGGCATTTTAACAGCGCGGCCGCTATGCTTTCAGTTCGGTTTACGTATCCTTTGACCCTAAAGTCCCGATCTTTGATTCCAATTCATCTATCTTGGATCTCAATTTCTCCTTTTCAGCTTTGGAGATCTTTACGCGTACACGGACCAGGAGAAAAATTACAACTAGGATTAAAATGACCTGAGGGATAATAACAATAAGCAGATCCTTCATTAAACCAAAGATCAGGGTAAGGAAAGCCAAAATCAATACACTGACTAAACCTTCAATCATAACACCTCCTAAAATAAAGCAAATACCTAAACTATAATGACAAATTACAAAGTCCAAATATCAATTGAAATCCATGACATTTGAAATTGTGCATTTGACATTATCTCCCATTTATCTCTTCTGCCCTCTTTAAGCCATCTTTCTTATTTCCATCTTTCCTATTTCCCTCTCACTATCTCTTTAATTCTCATCAGGCGTGTTAAGTCACCTCGCTCCATTTCTGACATTTTCAGCTTAATAAACTTGATTGTCTCATCAATAGAAGGTATGAGGATATACTCTAATGCATTAACTCTTCTGCGGGTTTTCTCAATTTCTGCGGCAAGAAGTTCCAGGGCTTTTTCGAGCTCAGCAAGTTCAAGTAACCTCGAAATGAGCTGGTCGATCTTCAAAAGGGCAAGATCCAAATCACCTGATGTGGTCATGAAACTGTAACCAATCAAGCCACCTGATATTGTTTGTTTAAACTTGGGGATTTTTAAATTGAGAACACGTTCTGTGGTATAGACAACATCAATGACTTTGGTTGTTGCCAGAAGCGCTTCGTCAATAGCTTTGGGAGACTGCTTGCTTGAAGCAAAGTAGAAATAGCCAAAGGCGCTTTTCAACTCCTGTTCAATCTTCAAGCGGGAATCCCGAATTTTGCCAATGAGCTCAAGGATCCTGCGCATCAATTCATCTTGTTTGTCCTTGAGTAATTTGTGACCGCGTCGGGCAATTACACTGCGCCGCTTCAAACGCAGCAACTGCATCCTGGTCGGTGGAATATCCATTTTCATAATATCTAAATCCTAATATCTAAATCCTAAATAATTTTCAATTTCAAAATATGAATATCTAAACTGAACTCTTGAATTTTGGTCATTGTAATTTCGGGATTGTTTAGGATTTCGGATTTCGTGCTTAGAATTTATAGCATCGTATTTCACTGCGTCACCTTTAGAGATTGAAGCTCTGAATTCGTCATTCTGCTTTATCATAGTATCTCTCCAGGTATTCATCCCTTATTCTCTTCATTTCATTCCGCGGCACCATACGGAGTAGTTCCCAACCGAGATCCAGAGTTTGCTCGATCGTTCTATCCTCGTCTTCGTTTTGAGAGATATAACGTTCTTCAAACTGGTTTGAGAATCCAAGAAAGATTCTGTCTAGATCAGACAGAGCTGCCTCACCCAATATCACGGATAGTTCAGCAGCTTCTTTGCCTCGTGCATAACAGGCGATCAACTGATTGAATAAATCCGCATGATCTTCACGTGTTTTACCTTTGCCAATACCCTTATCTTTTAGACGCGATAATGATTGCTGCACGTCGATTGGCGGTGTAATCTTTTTTCGATAAAGCGACCTTGAGAGAATTATCTGACCCTCAGTTATGTAACCGGTCAAATCCGGTATCGGGTGGGTCTTATCGTCTTCTGGCATTGTAAGGATAGGTATTAATGTAATCGAACCTTTTTTGCCTTTTATTCTACCTGAACGTTCATAGATACTTGCTAAGTCAGTATACAGATACCCAGGATAACCACGCCGCCCTGGAATTTCCTTACGCGCTGCAGATATTTCCCGTAGGGCTTCAGCATAATTAGTCATATCAGATAGAATAACCAAGATATGCAGACCTTTTTCAAAGGCAAGATACTCAGCAACTGTGAAGGCAACACGAGGAGTGGAAACACGTTCAATTGCCGGATCATCAGCTAGGTTTAAGAAAAGCACGACTCTTTCTAATGCCCCTGATTTAGTGAAATCTTGAATGAAGAAATTCGCCTCTTCAAAAGTGATACCCATTGCACCAAAGACAATCGCGAATTCCTCCGCACCACCAAGCACTTTTGCCTGCCGCACAATCTGAGCAGCAACTCGGTTGTGGGGCAAGCCGGAACCTGAAAAGATCGGCAGTTTTTGACCCCTTACCAGCGTATTGATGCCATCGATTGAAGAAATACCGGTTTGAATAAATTCATTTGGATAATTTCGGGCTGTCGGATTGATCGGCGCACCATTTACGTCAAGCATTACCTCAGGAATAATCTCAGGACCATCATCTTTCGGTCTACCCAGACCGTCAAAAATCCTGCCCAGCATATCAGATGATACACCAATGTGCAGTGTCCGACCGACAAATCTAACACGACAATCCTGCACATCAATGCCTGCAGATCCTTCAAAAATTTGAACCAAGGCTTTGTCTTTGTCCACCTCTAAGACCCTGCCGCGCTTCTTCTCACCGGTTCGTGTGTAGATCTCAACCATTTCTTCATACTTTGCACCTTCAACGCCTTCAACAAGCAATAGTGGACCCGAAACCTCAATAATGCTGCTGTATTCCTTGATCATTTCTTCCTCCTGGATCTGCGAGTTTTCTTCACTGGCTTTTTCTCAACCTCCGTACTCAACTCTTCGTTCCCGGTTGTGCCTTCCTTTTCTTTTTCCTTAACTGGAGTATCATCGACAATGTCCCTGCCAATATTTAGAAGTTTCTGAAATTCTATGGTTATCTCATCCTGTAACTGATCGATACTTGAAAGCTCTGATTCTGACAAGTAGCTCATGCGCGATATTTTCTCTCGAATTTTCATTTTAACGATGTCATCAAATGCAGCACCTTGCGATAATGCTTCTTTTGCTTTGTTGTAGTTATATAAACATACCGCAAGCATTTTGTATTGTTTATTAAGAGAAGCATAAGTATCGACTTCGTGGAAGGCATTTTGATGTAAGAAATCTTCGCGAATAGACCTTGCGCCTTCAAGAATCAACCGGTCTTCTGGAGATAAAGCATCAACTCCGATGAGCCTTACGATCTCCTGGAGTTCAGCTTCCTGTTCTAAGAGGCGCATTGCTTCTTTTGATAAATCTGTAAAATCCTTTGCAATAACTGTATTTAATTCCTCACTGACGTCGTCGATATAAAGAGAATAGGAATTCAGCCATGAAATCGCTGGGAAATGACGTTGATATGCCAATCTATCCTCAAGACTCCAGAAAACCTTCACAACACGGAGTGTCGCCTGAACAACCGGATCAGACAAATCTCCACCCGGTGGCGATACTGCACCAATCACACTCAGGGCACCTTCTCGGTTTGGCTTACCGAGCACATCAATCCTACCTGCTCTTTCATAGAAGGAACTCACTTTGGCGCTAAGATAAGCAGGGTACCCCTCTTCTCCTGGCATCTCTTCCAATCTACCGGATATCTCTCTCATCGCCTCAGCCCAACGCGATGTCGAATCAGCCATAACCGCTACTGAATACCCCATATCCCGGAAATACTCAGCTATCGTAATACCTGTATAAACTGATGCTTCTCGCGCCGCGACCGGCATATTCGACGTATTGGCGATCAGTACGGTTCGTTTCATCAGTGATTCACCAGACCTGGGATCTTTGAGCGCAGGAAATTCCATAAGCACGTCAGTCATTTCATTACCGCGTTCACCACAGCCGATGTAAACGATTATTTCAGCATCTGCCCACTTGGCTAATTGATGCTGAATGACCGTCTTGCCACTTCCAAAAGGACCAGGACAGCAAGCCGTACCCCCCTTGGCAATTGGAAAAAACATATCAATCACCCGCTGCCCAGTTGAAAGTATGAGGGATGGAGCAAGCCGTTTCTTATAGGGACGCGGTAAACGCACTGGCCAACGCTGCATCAATGTAAGTTGAACAATCCCGTCTTTGGTCTCGATCTCACATACCGTATCAGTT
>JAUWLY010000203.1 GCA_030613445.1 Candidatus Stahliibacteriota bacterium
CAGCTGACCCGGTTGCTGAAAAAGCTAACAAAGAAACTGAACCGCTGCCGGTCGCACATGAACCTTCTATATCATTAGAGCGCAGATTAAACCGCTCGAGCAAGATCATAGAATTCAAACGGACCATATCTGATGAAACTCTTAAGCCGGTCATGCTTCGGCTTGATTATGAAATCCGTTCTTTCGATGCAAGCCAAACCTCAGTGCTATCACTCATCAATGGTTTGATCCAGCGGATTTCCATGGATAAAGATACTTATCATCAGGGGGAAATCGCGAACCTCAATATTACGGTCATCCTACCCTTGGAAGATCCAGAAATCAATTTTCTGTATCGAACCTATAATCTTTACCTAATTGCACCCAATATCTACAATACCGTGCTTGCGGTGCCGATGAATACAGAACCGGGTGATTATATGATGACCCTGCGTTATCAGGAAAAAAGTGAACCAAAAAAAATTGAGATGCCGTTTACCGTCATCCCCGGTGCTTTTTCTGAAAAGGATACGGCTGATCTTGATATCAGCATCCTCACCGAAGAAACTCTTGAAATGCTCAAGTATGAAGGTAATTATTTTGCTCGCGCCTACGGTAAAAATCCGGATTCAATTCTATACGACAGCGACTTTATCTGGCCCTGTTCTGGAACCATTACCGGGCTCTTTGGTACACCGCGGCGCTACAATGAAGACCTTGACAAATGGTCGCATAAAGCTGTAGATATCGCAAATGTCGTAGGTACTAAGGTCTATGCCCCTAACCACGGCCTCGTTGTCATGGCAAAGAACCTTGAGGTCCATGGTAAGAGTATTGTTATCGCCCATGGTCAGAAAATACACACGATTTATATCCATTTAGATTCATTGTGTGTAGAAAAGGGTGATAAAATCAAGAAAGGACAGTATATAGGAAGACTGGGCAGAACCGGTTTATGTACAGGCCCTAACCTACATTGGGGCTTTGTCGTGAACCGGGTTCATGTTGATCCCAGGTATTGGATAAAAGGAAACCCCGAGATCAAAAAGGGACAATGGATTCAATATAAAAAACCAGAGGATTAGACCTCTCGATTATTCAACTAGTTTTATCACCAAATAGCCAGTCAAGATCCCCAGTACTGCACCAGCAATAACATCAGTTGGATAGTGTTTTTTCAAATAGATGCGAGAAAAACCAACCATTGTTGCATACAAGTACATCGGCACTTTCAATTCAGGATAATGATGGGTAAGAATGACTGTATGGGTAAAACAGAAAGTGGTATGACCTGAGGGAAATGAGGAATTCCAACGTGAACCATGCGTTACCGGTCGCTGACGATTTACGAAATATTTAAGGGGTAGTACCGTCACCCAATTCACAACAAGACCCGCGACATCTTGCTTAGCCAAATCATCTCGATCTAGAAAATAGGAGAACGCCGGATTAACGATGCCAAACTCCGGTTTCGATACAAAGGAAATACCACTCATCAAACAAGCCATGGGTTTAGCCTGCAAGCTTTCACTCATTGTCTTATAGACATTCTCTTCAAACCCGCATAATGCTTGGTTGATAACGAACAACAGAAGCATCGCATATTCTATGCCGAAACAGAGCAATGTCAATGGGATACAATATCAGGCGATACTTGACTTACCGAGGTAAATCTGTATAATCTGCCAATGGAAAGGAGGTTTTGATCTATGCCTTGTGGCAAGAAAAGGAAGTTAAAAAAAATAAAAAAGCACAAATTAAAGAAAAGACGCAAAAGAGATCGTCATAAGAAGAAGTTGAGATAGTTCTTACGTATTAGGTCTCTTCCATACGGCGCTTCAAAAGTATGCCACGTTTTGATGTGTTGATAAATTTGATTATTTCCCGAGCAAACTCACCAAGATATTCCTTTTCTTTCAACAACTCAAGACATTTTGTCAACGTATTGGAAGATTCATATATCAGTCGATACAATGTCTTGAGGGTTTCAATTTCTTGAGCCGTAAACCCATTATGTTGCAGTCCCCGTACGTTCACCCCGTATACTCTTACTGGGTTGCCGCGCGCTAATACATACGGCGGCATGTCCTTATTTAAATATGACATAGCACCGAGCATTGCGTATTTGCCGATTTTACAGAACTGATGAACACCAACAAGTCCTCCGACATGCACGAAATCTTCAAGTTCAACATAACCGCCGAGCTGGCTCCCGCTTGATATGATATTATTGTTGCCGAGCCGTATATTGTGCGCTATATGCACATAGGTCATCACAAAATTATTATTGCCGATACGGGTCATCTCATTTTCACCAGTTGCTCTTGAAATAGTCACGTATTCTCTAATAATATTATTATTGCCGATCAGGCATTTTGATGGCTCACCCTTGAAATGATAGTCTTGCGGGTCTATACCGATCTGCACACCCGCACATATCGTATTGCCCTTACCGATCATCGAACCGCTTCTGATTATAACATGACTACCTATTTTGTTATCTGCGCTGATATTGACATCATCTTCAATTACAGAATAAGGACCGATAACAACTGATTTATCAATCTTTGCATTCTTGCTAATAGTTGAATGTTTCACTTTTGTGGGCTCTTCGGAAAGATGAGTTTGAACTTACTTCTTCATGCCTGCCATGATCACTGCCTGACAGACAACCTCACCATCAACTCTGGCAACCCCTGATATCCTAACCACATCACCACGTTCCTGTAATATTTCAACTTCCATAAAGAGTGTATCACCAGGACGCACTATTTTCTTGAACCGCGCTTTGTCAATACCGAGAAAAAGAGGGATGGTGCCTTTCTTTTTGCGGAGCAACATCACGCCGCCGGTTTGCGCGAGTGCTTCAACCACTAAAACACCCGGCATAATCGGTTCTTTCGGAAAATGACCCGCAAAGAAATATTCATCGGCACGCACATGCTTTTTCGCAACAATCCTTGTATCGCTGATTTCCATTACTTCATCAACAAATAAAAATGGTGGACGATGTGGTAAGATCTCCGTAATTTCATCTTGGTTCACTATACCCCCTAATGCCAACTAAATAATCACTCCTTCGCTATGTTCATTACATATCCTATCACGGCATTTCTTGAGCATATTTACTTCTTCTTCACCGCATCCTGCAACCCCAATTCTCACCGCATCAGCACGCTTGCCATGACAATCAGACCCTCCAGTCATCAACAAATTGTTTTTTAGAGCAATCTCGTAAAATCCTTGGCGCCAGCGCAACGTGTGCTCTGGATGCCAGACTTCAATACCCAAAGCACCATCCATGATCAGCTGGTAGATTATGGATTCGCTATTTATAGTCCCCGGATGAGCAATAACTGGAACGCCGTTGGATTCCTTTACTATTCTTATTACCTCTTTTGGCCGGACATCTTTCTTCGGGACATAGTACGGCTGCCCATACCCCAGGTATTTGTAAAAGGCTTCCGCTATTGATTTCACATATCCATTTTCCATGAGGACCTCAGCAATGTGGGGTCTGCCTAAAGAGCAATCTTTGGCAACCATCTTGATCTGTTCGAATTCCAGTTTGACTCCGTCATTCGACAGTTTACCGATGATTTCCTTGATCCGTTCGGCACGATGTCTTTTGAAATCGTCCAAGTATGATAACAAATGAGGGTTTTTATAATCCACGTAGTAACCAAGCATATGAATATCCAGATCGCCGATGTTTGAACTCATCTCAACTGCTGGGATAACCTCAAAACCGTGTTTACAATGGGACATCGCTTCTTCAACACCCGACACCGTATCATGATCAGTGATTGCAATTGCGTTTAGATTCAATCGCTTGCAGATTTGCACTATTTCATAAGGGGTATATGAACCGTCAGAGTATATTGAATGAATATGGAGATCGGCGAAATGCTTGTTTGGCAGAGAAGACAATGGAGCGCCTTTGATCAACTCTAATTGGCCTTGAGTCCGAGATCAGAACTGACCTCGTCTATGATCTTTGCTTCAATCACTTCCCGTTTCAAAAGGAAACCCTCCAACAACGCGTTGTCGCAAATCGCATTGATCGTACGTGGTATACCTTTTGAATATGTGTATACTTTATCCAACGCCTCTTTGGTCATAAGCGGCTTCAAACAGCCAGCAACCCGAAGACGATGGATGATATAATTGATAGCTGCCTTTGCATCCAGTGCATCAAGAACACAACGGACCGCAATGCGCTGATACAGTGGTGGATCAAGTTTTAGATAGTCTTCCATCTCTGGCAAGCCGAAGAGAATGAAGTTTAAGAGCTTACCGTGCTCTGATTCTAGATTGAGCAGACCACGGATTTCCTCCATTATTTCTTTTGTTTGCAACATATTGGCTTCGTCGATCAAAATAACAACTTTCCTGTCTTTGTCTGTTATGTCCAGAAGACGGTGATAAATAGCAGTTATTATCTCTATTTTGTTTTCTGACTCGATCGGCGTCTCGAGCATCAGGGCGATTTTCTTTAAGAACCACAAAGAAGTGATTTCTGAATGGATGATCACTAAAAGCGTTGCTTCAATCCCGTCATCGATAAGTTGATCAAGAAGCCGCCTTGACAATGTTGTCTTGCCGGTTCCGATATCGCCGATCATCAAAGCAAGCCCTTTCTCAGTTTCAACCGCGTGTGTTAGTTTCACCAAGGCTTTTGAATGTTGCGGCGAGTCGTAGTAGAATTTCTCATCAGTAGCAAAACTGAAGGGGTGCTCTTTTAATTTATAATATCTCTCGTAACCGATGATTATCCTCTATAAATACGTGATCTTGGACTTCTTTACCCGGACCTTACTTGCTCTTACAGATTTCGGTTCTGCCTTTACTGGTTGCTTAGTAACAATTTTCTTACCTCTTTTTTTTGCTTCGGCTACATATTTATTCTTAAGATCATTAATTTTACGTACCAAGTCAGGTACTGTTTTGTCGATCTTATAAGCATTCATGTAAAATTGCATTGCATCTTTCATTTTCTTCATTTTCTCATAGCAGTTACCGAGAAGAAAATGAATGCCAAAGTATTCCCGTGCTGGTCGATCTGTAATCTTCAGACCAGCGCTCAAGATCTTTATCGCATCATCTGCGTTACCCCGTTCGAGAAAGCATGACCCGATCATTTCATACGACTTGAGTCGAAGCTCAGGGTCTTTTGCAGCAATTTCGAATTCTTCAATGGCTTCTTGAAAAAGACCCATGCCTTTATAGGCAACTCCGAGGTCATAACGTGACCGAAAATCGCCCTCGCCAATAGATTCAAAGACCTCGCGCCGGAATTGAGAAATCAACTCTTCAATACCTTGAATGCTATCAGATTTCTTCTCATCTTCCATTTCGGTTCTGAGAACCTCGCCAAGGTCGATGTAATCCTGGGGTTGTTCAAATGCCGCAAACATCTCCTGAGCCTTAGCGTTTTCTGGATCAAGCTCAATAATTTTCTTGCATAAATCCCGGGCTTCACTTTTCGCTTCACGCCGACTCAGCGATTCAGCCAAGTCAACCATCGCCTCTATCTGTAAATTCATGTCCTGCTTTATCTTACCGATCTCGACAAGATGCTGGCGCGACCTGAGATCAAAAGGCCTCAGGTCAGCTATTTTCTTGTTAAGATCAAAAGCCTGATCATATTTTTTGCCACCCCACGCCTCATTTGCCGCACTGCGGAAACAATCAATGGCTTCTTCTTCAGAACCAAGGTTGAGATAGAGTTCACCCAAC
>JAUWLY010000105.1 GCA_030613445.1 Candidatus Stahliibacteriota bacterium
AGGTTGATTTACTGATAAGTATCTGACCTGGTTGCGCAACATTTTCAAGCCGTGAAGCAAGGTTCACCGCGCGTGAAACCACGGTGTATTCCATCCGGTTGATATTGCCGATATTACCGGCGATTACCTCACCAGTGTTGATACCAATCCCGATCTCAAAGGCCTCGACTTCAGCAAGCTCCATCTTTTCTCGCCAAGCCTCTTTCAAGTCAATCACGCGACGCTTCATATCCAACGCTGCCTTTACTGCCCGCAATGGGTCATCATCATGGGCGACCGGAGCACCAAAAATTGCCATAACACAATCTCCAATGTATTTATCAAGGGTTCCTTCGTGAACAAAAACAATATCCGTCATACTACTCAAAAAGTCATTTAGTATCTCGACCGCGACAAGAGTATCGATCTTCTCGGTCAATGAAGTATAGCCGCGGATATCGCAAAAAAGGATTGTCGCAACACGCGCTTCACCACCCAAAGCTATGCCTTCTTCAGCCGCCATGATTTTCTCGACTACGGTGGGTGAAAAAAATCGTTGGAGACGATCCTTTATTTTTTCTTCCTTCTTTATTTTCTCATAGAGTTGCGTATTCTCAATAGCGATAGCCGCCTGGTTAGCAAACGATATCATGAATTCTATATCACCCTGGTCAAAATGCTTTTGGGTAACCGGGTTATCAAGATAGATAGCTCCGATCTTGCCTTTTTTCTTGGCAACAAGCGGCGCGCAGATAACCGCACCGATTGCGTAATTTATAACGCTTTCCTGAGTTTTGAATCTTTCATCGCTCGTCGCGTCTTCAGTGGCGATTACCTGACCAGTCTTGTAAGTTTCCCAGGCAATCGTTTGACTAATGCCGGCTGTTGTACTCGGTTCAAGTTCACCGCCCATGTTCCGGGCAACCTTAATTCTCAAATCCTTGGACACCTCATCATAGAGGATTATGAACCCGCGGCGCGCCTGGAGTATTTTCAATGCCAAATCCATCAACAGATTCAGCAGAACATTGAGATCAAAGACGAAATTGATGATATTGCCGACTTCGCACAAGGTCGACGCAATCTCCTTGGATTTTTCAGCTTCGCTGAACTTATCCTGGTTCTGAGCAATACAGGTCTTGAGTTCATCAAGGGAACGTAAAAGATCTTTCTTTACCGCGCTTTTTAATAGCTGTTTTTTTATTGACTCTATCTTCTCGGCAAAGTCAAAACCCGTACCAAACCGACGGCTTGGTGTTTTCCGCTCAGGGATATGATCAAGGGTTTTTTCATCGACAAAGGTGATTATTGTATTGCCGATCTGTATTTCATCTCCATAACTGAGTTGCTTTTCCACAACCCTGTCACCATTAACAAAAGTTCCATATCGGCTCTTGCGGTCTTTGATTATGTATTTATTACCCTTTTTCTCGACTTCAATATGGAGCCGTGACACAAAAACGTCATCAAGAACAATATCATTGTCTTCACGACGACCCAGAGTCATATGGTCTTTGCGCAGCTTAATGACCTGGGTTTCGTCATCTGGCTTATGGATCAGAAATGTCGCCATTTAATGCTTCAAAGAGCGTGGTTTTTAGATGTAATCTAACTACGGCCAGATACCGACATCATCGAAATGGACTGCGGAATGACCTCCTGGTTGCCAGGACTTAACAAAGAGTCCAACAAAACCCTGTTGAAACGTATTGTCCTGCAAGGCGAATACTTCATTCTCATTGATATAAACGTGTATTTCATCATCGTGAAGATCAGCCGCCATACAATACCATGTATCAGGCACAAGCGTCGCGAGTGTATCGAGCGCTAAAGGTTCGTGATGGAAAGTATCGTTCATTACGACCCATAGACCCAGGGCATCGACATCAAGAAGCAATAAATAAAAATTATGTTCGTCTTGTGCGCGCAAGACAAATCCGGCTGCACCAAGACCTACTGAAGAAGTCATGTCGTATTTGAGCATGGCATCGACCCAGAAGTCTTTTATCGGTTCCTTGAAAAATGCCAGGGCAATTGGTTCAGCACCGTGCACATTCCGACCCCTAAAGACATTAGGTGTTGAGTGCATACCCGGATTAGTATTGTCCTGAATAATATCCCATTGACCGCTTTTTTTCAGAAAACCCCGCGGTGGCGTTGGGCCAAGCGGATCATTCTCAAAATCAAAAAAGATTTCCTGGAAATACAGGTCAAAACTATCATCCTTTGTCCCGGCAAGGAGATCCATCTCGTATTCTAGAGGTGTATACAGCTCAACATCGGCAACTAGTTTATAGAAACCCGGATCAACGCCAGTGAATTCATACCATCCATCGCCATCACTCTGTGTCTCTTCAACAATATCGTCATCCTGGATCAACTTGATGGCCGCACCGTCAATCGGATGGTAATCAATGCCGTAGACTGTTCCGCCGAGATAAGCTTTGTCAGGGTTATTAGGATCATTGGGGTTATCGCGTCCCGGGTTCAGGCAACTCAGCGTACTGAGTAACAATATTGGAATGAATGTAAGAAATTTTCTCATTTTACCTCCTCCTAGAAATTCATCTTGTAGCCAACCCTTATCCGGTCTACACTTGGTTCGCAATACAAACCTTTGTCCTGATCGAGCAATGACCATGCAGTGGCTGGTTTTGTAAAAAAGACATCGTAGATATTATATGCATAGACAACGCCGAATAAACCCAGGTTAATAGCGGTGATATTATGCCAGACCTTGTATTTTTTATAGGCATCATCAAATTCGTATTGAGGAGCGCCTTCTGGAATGTCCAAATATTTGTTATGGGCTCTTTCGCTCATAATCAAAGAAAATGCAGTCGTACCGAATGTTATGCCCGAAGCGATCATTATCTTCTTGCCTTTACTCGAGTGACCCTTGTACATCTGGCCCCAGCCTGGCACGCAGCAAGAACGCATGAGCGCCTTTGTTTTACTCACCCTCTTCTTTCTTGTTGGCTTTGGAGGTTCCGGTTCAATCGGGGTTGGTTTAATTTTCATTTCAGCTTGGGCTTCTTCGAACACCTTGATGATCTTTGGCGAAACAAAGGTTGGGTCGAGCCTTATTGTAGGATCGAGTATCAGGGCTCTTTTAAACTGATTCTTTGCCTTGTTTTTATCACCAAGGGCGACATAGCTAAATGCCAGGTATTTATGGTATTCAACCTGATCAGTAGCTCCAAGCTGTTTTAAGAACTGAAGCGCTCTCTCTAATTCATTGATAGCTGATTCATATTCTCCACTATTGTAATGGATCTTTGCCCTTTGCAGCATATGCTCAAGCGAATCCTCAGATACCTGAGCCAAAGCAAACCCCACGAAGACAAGGGTCAGTAAACATAAAATCTTCTTGATCATTAATCCTCCTTTATTTAGACTTTAACTCCACATACTTTTTCAACATCTTTCCAGTAGGGATATCTATTCGCTGTTCCACGGTTTTATATGATGGGTTCATCAATTTTAATGTGTGTTTCCCTGGTGACAGCTTTATCGGTTTAGCAATCGGCGTTGTTTCGTAGTACTGACCATCGATGTAAACATCAGCCCATGGCTTAACTGTCAGTTTCAAAAATCCATCTTTTGC
This sequence comes from Candidatus Stahliibacteriota bacterium, assembly GCA_030613445.1. Classification (GTDB taxonomy): domain Bacteria; phylum Hydrothermota; class Tepidihabitantia; order SM23-42; family SM23-42; genus JAUVZL01. The sequence continues at coordinate 3,587 of JAUWLY010000105.1, forward strand.
GTCAAGTTTTATGTCCATATTGACGGTTTTATCTGGCGCAAAGGTGATTTTCTTCTTCCAAACTTTGAAATTAGGGTTTTCCAGTTTCACCAAATGAACACCAGCAGGTACCTTTATTGGTTGAGCAATGGGCGTAGTTTCCACGTACCGGTTGTCAATATATATTTTTGCCCATGGTTCAACATTTATTTTCAGATATGAAAATTGTTTTTCTGCCACTGGTGCACCCACTTTGGTTAGCGTCACATTTATAGTCGATTGCTTTGCCGTAGTGACATCGCGACTTATTTCTTTAGGTTTATAGCCCTTTTTTAGAAGTTTAACTCGGTGTTTGCCTTCAACCACATTTTTAAGCGTACATGGCGTTTTCAAACTGGTATTGACATTATCGAGAAAAACCGCAGCTCCGGGCGGTCGTGACTTCACAAGAATACTACCGTACGCAACTGGCTCGCTTGCTTTTACTAAAACCGCATCAAGGCTAACTGTATCACCCTTTCTGACCTCAAGTGTTTTGACATATTCAATATACCCGGGTTTGACTAATTTTACCGTGTGTTTGCCATTCACAAGGCTGTTGAGCAATGCCGGCGTTACTATCTGCAGGTTCTTGCCATCGAGGTATATCAAAGTACTATCTGGCGTCGACTTAATATATATAGCACCAAAGGACGCCATTGTATCTTCAGGCAGTACGTGTGTTCTCCCCCGTCTCCTTAGAAAAGTGAACAAGACCGCCGCAACTATTAGAACTGCAATGACTATACCGATCGGCAGGAACGACATCTTACGGCGCTCTGGCGCTGCTTTTTTTTGCGTAGGCAACGGCGTGTCTTCTTTCCGCTTCTTGAGTTCAGTCAGATGCTTTTTTGCCTCTCTATCATCAGGTGTAAGATGTAGGACTTTAGTGAACTCGCTGATCGCATCATCGATTTTTCCATAACCAAGGGTCATAAAATAGAGACCGCGCTCAAAATGCTTCTCTTTCCGTCGCTCAACAAGGTCTTTGAAATGCGCAGCTGGTTTACTTACAAAACCACCGATCTGTTTTCTGCTAACTTCAAGCTTATTTCTCTTTAGATATGAATGTACTATCTCACTGACTTCTGAAATGTCATGGTACCGGTGATCGAGGTCTTTCTCAAGCATTTTTTCGATAACATCATTGATTTCCTTATTGATCAGAGGGTTCGCTTCAAGCGGTTTTGGCGGTTTGACCGTAATGATTTCATGGATGACTGATGAATAATTCTCGCCACAAAATGGCTTGCCACCGGTTATCATTTCGTACATAACCACACCTAAAGAGAAAATATCTGTCCGGTTATCTACCTTCTTACCGGTTGCTTGTTCTGGCGACATGTAAGCCGGTGTACCGACGATTGACCCGGTTATCGTAACCGAAGTTAGATCCTGCGCCTGGGCAAGCCCGAAATCAGCAATCTTTACCGTACCGTCATAACCAATCATGATGTTCGCAGGTTTGATATCACGATGAACCATACCTCTTTCGTGAGCATGAGCGAGGCCATTACTGATTTCATAAGCAATAGAAAGTGCAATATCAAGCGGCATGAATTTAACAGAACTCACTAATTCCTTAAGACTACGACCATCAATGTACTCCATCGCGATAAAATATACATCCTCGGCTTTTCCGTAATCGATAATATTAACGATATTCTCATGTTTCAGATTTGCAGCCGCTTTTGCCTCACGCTCAAACCTCGTAATGAAATTCTTATCTTGGGCAAGATGACCGTGGAGGATTTTCACCGCGACGATCCGGTCAAGTGAAACCTGAACCGCTTTATATATTGCTGCCATTCCACCGGTGGCGATCAATTCCTTTAATTGGAAGTTTCTAACCGTACGATTTATCATAGTTCATTAACATTATAGTAGAATCGTAATTCAAGTCAAGAAACAAAATACCTTGACTCCTTGCCTTGCTGTATTCTTAAGGCACTGCATGCTGCAAAACACTGTGATCTCTTGACATATTATAAAATTCGTATAGAATATTGTAATGGAGGAAAAATGATAATTATCTTGATACTAATTGTCCTCTTGGTAATCGCATTCATTGCCATCTATAACCGACTTGTGGTCAAGAGGATGCGTGTCAATAACGGCTGGGCACAGATCGATGTCCAGCTGAAACGCCGCTATGATCTCATACCCAATCTCGTTGAGACGGTTAAGGGCTATGCAAAACACGAAAAAGGGGTTTTTGAAAAGGTCGCTGAACTGCGTTCAAGAGCAATGGGCGCAAAAGGACCAAAAGAGGCGGCTGATGCTAACAATATGCTGACCTCCACCTTGAAAACCCTTTTTGCGGTTGCCGAGAATTACCCGCAGTTAAAGGCAAATGAGAATTTCTTGAAATTACAGGAGGAATTGACTGCCACTGAGAACAAAATATCATTCGCTCGTCAGTTTTATAATGATGTAGTAATGGATTACAACGCGACAAGACAGAAGTTCCCGCAAACCCTTATCGCATCGATGTTTAACTTTAAACCTCGTGAATTCTTCGAGGCACCAGAAGAGGAGAAAAAGACAGTACCAAAGGTCAAATTTTAATGCCGGATACACTCTACGACTTAATCGGTGCGAACAAACGTAAAACCTTCGTCTTCATCCTTATTACAAGTTTATTCCTCGGCGCACTTGGTTATGTAGTAGTACGCTACCTTAATTGGGGGATCATTGGCTACGTTTTCTTTGCATTTTTCATAATTGTCTACAATATCATCCTTTATTATAACTCGGACAAATTAGCGATCAAGGCAACTGGTTCTGTACCAGCTGACCCTGATGAGTTCCGTGTGCTCCATAATGTTGTTGAAGAAGTCGCGATTGCCGCTGGCACGCCAAAACCAAAGGTCTTTATAACCCCTTCACCGGCGCCCAATGCCTTTGCTACAGGTAGGAACCCGGAAAATGCTTCAATTGCAGTAACGACCGGACTCCTTGAGATAATGAACCGACAAGAACTACAGGCTATTATTGCTCATGAAATGGCACATATCAGGAACTATGATATATTATTAATGACCGTGGTATCAGCTATAGGCGGATTGATTATACTGCTGCGGGATTTCTTTCTGCGTTCCATGTTTTTCGGTGGTCGAAGGCGTAGTCGAAAAACCGGTGGTCAATTAGGCTTAATTCTCCTGGTGATTGGGATTATCTTAGCTATTGTCGCGCCGATATTCGTTGCCATGATAAGAGCAGCGATCTCCAGACAGCGTGAATACCTCGCCGATGCATCAGGTGCATACATCACACGCTATCCAGAAGGACTTGCCCAAGCACTGACAAAATTGCGTGACCAACACACACCATTGAAACGTGCATCCCAATCAAATGCTCATCTGTTCATTGCCAACCCTTTTGGCAAAGATCGAGCTGATGCTGCTGGACTATTCGCGACCCACCCGCCGCTCAATAATAGAATTGTTCGATTAACCAATTTGGTCATATGATCACGCTGCTTTTCCTATTGTGTTTTAACCCTGGCGAAAAACTCGAATATGAGGCAAAGTGGTCGTTCCTAACTTTGGGTGCCATGACTTTGGAAATCATCGATACGGTAAACTACGGTGGATCTAATTGCTATCACATTTCATCACTACTGACTTCCAACCCCAGCCTCAGCTTTCTCTTCAGGCTAAATGACACGATCGAGGTCTATACTAGAACCAATGATATCCTTCCTCTATACTATGAAGAAAAAATAAATGAAGGCAAATATAAAAGCCACTCAAGACTTGCTTTCAACCACGACAGCCTCGTCGTAACCTATGATGACACACTGGTTCTCGAACTGTTGGAAAACTCCCGGGATCTAGTGAGCTTCTGGTATTATCTGAGAACGATTGATCTTGAAGTCGGCGATACAATAGGGGTCAATATCCATAAATCACAGAAAAACCATGAGATATTGTGCTATATTGTAGAGGAAAAAATTGTGAAAACCCCTTTAGGAAAATTTAACGCGGTCCTCGTTACCCCACAAACACAGGGCAAGGGCATATTTGGTCAAGGGGGTGGCATGGATATCTGGTATTCCCGTGATGAATACCGCTACCCAGTACTCATCAAAGTCAAGATCAAAAAAGGAAGTATTCTGTTTAAGTTAAAAGGGGTAAGACATTAAGAAGTTCGCAGTTATCCTGGCCGGCGGTCGAGGAGAGCGATTCTGGCCTCTGAGCCAACCCGATTTTCCAAAGCAGTTTGTTACAATATTTAATGACACACCACTCATTGTCCAAACCCTGGAGCGATTAAAGACTCACTTCAAAAAATCAGAAAGGGTTCTAATACTACCTAAAGAATTGAAACGCTTAGCGCGTACCCATCTCGGCAAAGAGCGCATAATCATAGAACCAATGCGCCGGAACACAGCACCAGCGATCTGTCTTACCGCTTTGAAACTTATAGAAGAACACGGGGACGGTGTAATGCATGTCATGCCCGCAGATCACCTTATTAGCCCCAGAAAAAACTTCATCGCCGCATTGAGGTTTGGTGGTCGACTCGCACAAAAGGGCTATCTTGTAACATACGGCATCGTGCCAACTCGTCCAGAAACCGGTTATGGCTATGTGAAACTTGGCAAGCAGATAATCTCGACTGGAAACATAGCGGCATTCAGGGGCGCCGGCTTTGCTGAAAAGCCCTCATTAGCAAAGGCTAAGAAATATCTGAGAAGCCGAAGGTTTTTGTGGAACAGCGGCATATTCAGCTTTGGCATAAAAACGATCCTCATTGAGATGCAGAAATACTTACCTCAAGTCTATGAGGGTACTGAGAAATTCTTGAAAACTGGCAAGCAGATATTCTTCAAGCGAATACCTGATATCTCAATTGATTACGGTGTAATGGAAAAAAGCAAGAAGCTCTGCGTTGTTCGAGCCAATTTCCTTTGGGATGATGTGGGTTCATGGCTTGCCTTAGAACGCTTTTTCAAAACCGACCGCAACGATAATATAATATTAGGTAACACAAAAGGTCTTGAAATCAGCAATACAATTATGTATAATTCTATTAGTATCCCCTTGCGGGCTTTCGATGTCAAAGGATTGGTTATCGTAGCCAGTGCTAAAGGGATATTAGTCTGCAGTAAGAAAAAAGTTGCGGCTTTAAAAAAATTATTCAGGAAATGAAAAGGAGGAAGAGATGAGAAAGATATTTTTGATCGGGTGCGGATTAGTATTTATTTGTTGTGCCCCGAAACAATCAACAGGCGAAACTGAGGGACTTGA
>JAUWLY010000335.1 GCA_030613445.1 Candidatus Stahliibacteriota bacterium
TCGATGGACAGAGAGGTATATTCTTCTATACCCGATATCTTCGCGAGCTCGCGCTCTATGGGCACGACGGCGTTCATCTCAACATCTAAGGGGCTCGCACCGGGATAAACCACATTGATCAACATCATGTTGAGATCGACCGATCGCATGACATATTGTTGTATGTGTAAGAAACTGTATGTTCCGAATATAGCCACCATAATCACCATAATGTTAACCAAGAGTCTATTGTTCAAGAAATATTCTAATAATTTTTGCATAATTGCTCCTTCTGGTTATTTATAAATTTCACAATTAAACCAATTATATATTATTTAATAACAAAGTAAAGTTATTTTTGGGATTCAGTTAATTGTGCCCATTAATTGTTACAATCGCCAACATTTTAAAGCAGAGAATGTGAAATTGCCTGCCCAGTAGGAAAAGAACCACAGTAGTGTAAGTAAGAAATTAAAGCGGGGAACAGGTGTGCTTATTTTGTACCAATCTTAATTAAATAATTTTCACTACAACAAACAGTAAAACTTGTGATGAATATACAGTTTCAGTGGATTAGTGATTCATGTCCTTTTCACAGATTTTTCATAGTTAATTATTATAATACAACAAAGAGAGGTATTATGAATTTATTTTATAAATATGTTTGTATTTTAGTAACAGCGGTTCTGTTCTGGACAGGTAACCTGTTTGCTCAAGCTCCTGATACGCTTTGGACAAAAACGTATGGGGGCATAGATCATGATTACGGCTTTTCAGTCCAGCAGACTTATGATGGTGGTTATATCATTGCAGGATATACCTCTTCATTTGGCGCAGGTGGCAAAGATGTTTGGCTGCTTAAGACCGAACCCGATGTTGGTGTTGAAGAGAATCAAACCCCAAGAACCAAGAGCAAACACCAATAATAAAAGTTTTTCCGAATCCGTTTTCAAAGCTGACTTATATCAACTTTGGCAAAGTGCATCCCGATAGGATAACACATTCATCCTACGGGACAGGTAGTGCAAAGAGCATAGAGTTAAAAATCTATGATGCTGCAGGAAGAGTGGTCATGAATTTCAATCTGAAATCTGAAATTTCCAATCTGCAATCGGCAATTTCCTGGAACGGTGTTGACGATTCCAACAGGAAATTACCCTGCGGTGTATATTTCTTGAAATTCATAGCAGATAATTACAGTACTACCGAGAGATTACTATTGATAAAATAAAGTTGTAAGTGGACAGGTGTGTCAGACCACAATACAATGGCTGAGTACGTATACGAAAACCTTTATTTATCAGTTTCGAGATTTGACCCTGCAATTCGTTCAATTCCGCAGCAGCCATAACCGTGTAATCCTTACCCGTCACAGAGTGACCTTACCGTACGAAGTATTATATTGACTTCGTACCTATTCTGTATAGAATATTTTATGAAAAATATTGCAGTTTTAGCCTCGGGGCGAGGCACAAATCTTCAGGCAATTATTGAAAATGTTGAAAACGGCACTTTACACGCAAACCTTGCGTGTGTGATCAGTGATAATGAAAATGCCAAGGCATTGGAGCGGGCGCGAAAACATAATATTAAAGCGATATATCTTGATCCAGGTCCAAAAAAGACCTGGCTTATTCCTGAGGTTGAACAAAACTACGTGAAAACACTGCAGGACCATAATGTTGATCTGGTCTGTCTTGCCGGTTTTATGAGGATTTTGAAAAAACCTCTTCTTGATGCATTTGCTGGAAGGATTATAAATATTCATCCAGCACTTTTGCCGTCTTTCCCTGGGCTTAATGTTCAGAAAAAGGCGCTTGATTGGGGTGTGAAATTTTCCGGTTGCACAGTACATTTTGTGGATGACACTGTTGATGGTGGTCCAATAATTGTTCAGGCAGCAGTACCAGTGCTTGATGATGATACACCAGAAAAACTTGCTGAGAGAATTTTGAAAGAAGAGTGGCGGATTTACACTGAGGCAATCAACCTCGTCCTTTCTGGAAAATACAAAATCGATGGACGGAGAGTAATTAAAACAGATGACAGATAACAGATAACAGGTAACAGATGACGGATAACAGATGACGGATTTTTTTTGCCATTAGCTATAAGCTATTAGCAATTAGCTAAGAAAAGCTCTGCTTTTCTTCGGGCGGTTAGCTCAGTTGGTTAGAGCGTCGGTCTCACATACCGAAGGTCAGGTGTTCAAATCACCTACCGCCCATTTTTTGTGCAAATGCAGAACTGGATTATCTTTGGAAGTCTTGAAATTCTGAAAGATTTACGCCAACAATCTTTCAACCCATTTCCGACCATTGGTGGGAATTCCGATGAGTGGTGTCTCTTTTAGTTCGGACACCGCACAAAAATAGCACATGGGGTCAGTGGTTCAAAAAACTGCTGACTCCTTTTTCAACTTTCTCATGATATATCTGTCCAGGTTTTGACTGTCAGAAATGACTTGACTTTTGATTTTATCCACTTAATATTAAGCCAAAGGATATAAAGTATGAAGTATAGTATAAAAAACGTTGGACTACTAATAATCTTCATCGTGTTGACAACTCCATTATTATCTTTATGTGATATAGGTTCTTGTGCAAGATATAAAATCAATATTGTATTTGATGATGACGATTCGTCGACAGGTTACATCCAACTATGCGGGTACGATGCTGTAAAATTCTTGAATGAGGACGAAATATTACAACGTATGAAGCACCGAGCCATTTCAGATAGCATTACCGTATATAAGAAAATTCAGACAATCAACTATCCTATTATGGAGCCCAAGCATTGGGGATTTAAATTTTCCGCCGTTGCCAATGAAGACAAAATAACGATTGATGTTAATAGGATATCCAAAATACAGAAATTATCAGTTTCTCGTTGTGAACATGGTAACTTTGAAGAGGATGATGCATATTTAATAAATTTTACAGCACAGATAATTGATGATTTGTCACAGCAGGAGATTGACCTTCTTCAAACAAAACCGTATTCTCAACTGATAGTGAATGACCCTCACACATGGGATGTAGATTATTGTTTGAATTACAACGAAGGTATCGACGAAGAACAACTTAGGCAATTATGCAGTTTGTATTCGGAAGACGAAGAGATACCGCTTAGTAAAGAATATTCTGACTT
>JAUWLY010000128.1 GCA_030613445.1 Candidatus Stahliibacteriota bacterium
ATTTGCAGGTATGGGGTAGCCACAATGAGATGGGTTATGCACACGGTTTTTTGCTCGGCGAAGAGATCATGGCGAATTTCACGCGCGTTATAGTCGGTACAGACAGTTTTCACTTCTATTCTCCAACCGAATACGAAAATGACATTCTTCCATATTATCGTAGTCACTTTTATATACCACAAAAATATCAAGATGAAGCGCAGGGTATGTACAACGGCATGCTTGCTAAAGGCGTTGACTTGAACCATCCAGAACTGGGAAGAGAATTAACCCTGGAAGACATATTATGTATCAACGCAGACCCTGACTTTATTGTATCTGGATGTTCAAATATCTCGGGTTGGGGTGAATCGACGATAAATGATGATACATTACAGGGCGGCATGATTATCGCCCGGAATACTGATGGTGGATCTGGTCAATACACATCAATGGGGAATACATCTTTGATCATCGCGTTTGCGCCGGATTCTTCAGGCGAACAAAAATTCATCGTAGTAGGTGGGGCAGGCAGCATTGGTTGTGGTGCTGGTGTGAATCAACAAGGTGTTGGCCTCTGTCGCAATACAGGTAATCATCCAGATACTGCATATATACCACCGAATTCTTTAATTCCAATTGCCCTTTCTCACCGAAACGCTATTGAAATCATTGATCCGGACTCTAATGGTCTTCATGACATTTTCGACATCATATATACAATTGACCACTCAACTTGTCTAAACACCAAGGATACTCATCTTTTTTCACGCTATGATGCGTTTCACCCTATCCCTGCCGGGATTCTGGAGATGAATAATATAGCTGACTCTTTGCGCCTGGTCAGCGATAATAACCTTTCACCAAACCCGATCAATTCTGATTGGAATCTCGCGGTGACTAATCACGACCGTGTCCTCTATTCTCCAGTAGATTGCTGGCGATATCAGAGAATTGCCGACTCGCTTAATGTGGATTTTCATCTTACAACAGAACGGATAATTGCTATTTCAAATGTTGTTGCCCGGGGAATCACATTACAATCCCTGGTCTTTCGACCGGATATTATTCTTGATCACCCTGACTGGCATTGCGTTGGCGTAAGTTATGCATATCGTAATGAACCTGCTCATATCCATGCCAAGCTCTGGTATTCTTGGAATGAATTATTCGAAGACATACCTGGTATTGTAGAACGCGTATCAAAACCAGTTAAAAAATATCACTTTGGTGCTACGATCATCAATGGACAATTACAATTACCTCATGATAAAAAATATAAGATTTTTGATATTACAGGCAGACAGGTCAAGATAAATAGGTTAAGCCCAGGTATCTACTTTATCCAGACTGAAGACAAAGTGATACAAAAAATTGTCAAGATTAGGTAGGGACATAAGAAAAAGTATTTACCCCGTGGTACAGCAAGATCCTACGGGGTTTACTATTCAAATTTGTCTTGAGTGAAATCGAGAGGCACCGTCCCCATGCCCTCTACCTCCTAAACTCATTGACGGCTACTTCTTCTTCTTGGTAGACAGGTATTCTCGTACTGTGCCTTTGTTTAGTGTTATTGATAGGTCATCGTCGTCGTCATAAACGAGGTTGTATCCTGGACTTTTGAGTTCAAAAGAGTGTTTTGTTATAACATAATCCCATGTGTCATTGCGAAATGGATCTTTAATTGCGTCACTATTTATTGCTTTTAATGAGCCTGGAAACATTCCGTTTTCAATACGATATTTCCATACCAGAGCTGCGCATCTAATAAGGCGCGCCTTGGCAAGCACTCGAGATTTTCTTTTGAACATTGGCTCCAGATTGGGCATGAAGAGCATGCTTATAGGATTACTGCCACAATACTTTTTCATCTTATCTTTTGTCACGTTGTGCGCTATAACAATGTCGTATTCAGTAGAACCCTCTTTAGAACCCTCTTTCCCCTTTGCACTTATATGTAATGTCGCAATCATGTCATCCCAGGTTTTTATGGCTTTCAGTGTTGCGAGACGAGGTGAGAACAAATAGCGCCACATCCATATCCGTAGCCCAATGTCCTGAAAGATACTGCCCTCAAAAATTTCCATCGCCAGAAGTGATTCGTAGTTCAATGGCTTCGCGGCTAACGATACGTTGATAGTTTTGATTTCTCCTTCAAGACTCCACAACAATGATGGCAATGTGCGTTCCAGCTCTGCCAGATAATGGCTTGTTGTTTCAAGTTGCTCCTTATCAAATATCCCGGTTGCAACACCTGATTCAAGTACATGCAAATGGCGTCCTATGGTCACAAGCCCAACCATGTATGTCAGGAGAAATGGAGAACCAGATATAAAATGTTTTCCAGAATTTAGTCCATGTAGAGTTTTTAAAAGGCCGTCGTTTGTGACCCCGATCTCAAGTGCACTCAGAGCCTGGGCTGCATGAATTTTTGCACACTCTTGCAAAACCACAAATACAGGTAAAGGCATTTCAATTCCTTTTTCGTATTCAAGGGGCATAGAGCAATATGGTTGCATGGCGCCTTTTTCCATCAAAATAATTACGTCCTTGTTTATGTTCAAGCTAACAATGATCTCATCGGTAATGCCTATCTCACCGCGCAGGTATTTATTAATATCTGTTGGAAATGTTTTCTCTTTCATCAAGGCAATTGCCTGCGAGTAGTAATTCCAAGCATTATCCTTGCTTTCTTTTCGTAGCGCAATTAGTTCCTTAAGAGCAGAATCCCCTTTTGCTTTGATAGCGGGTGTTGTGATTGCATCGGTAATGATGCCTATCACCAGAGCAATCAATATTAGGCATACAGGAATACCAATTATGATTGCTACGGTACGTAAATTCTTTTTTAACATTATTCACCTCCACGATCCCGCACCTATGTATAGGTGCGGGGTTTAGCTACAATTATTAATGCCCGATTCATAGAGTTTCTATATCCATTACCCAAAATGAAAACTATTTGGTGTTCTGAGTAATAACTTATTTTATCCCAAAAAACATTGATGTCAACAACGCTTTATAAATACTGTGGGATCTGGTTGTCCTCTGAAGGATTATGTATGTACTGGTTTGCCGTTATTTATTCCCATAATCTGTCTAATCTGCCTATCTTCGCCTGCCTTGTCGCTGTGGTAACGGGGTGAAATGGTGAGTTATTCCACTGGGGGGGCATCAATTATACATCACTGTAATCAGTGTTTTTTCATTCGCGTAATCGAAGAATTGGCTGTGCCAATTCTGTCAAAACCACTGACAAATCTGTCATTCACGCAGAGTATTGTACCGCAAGCATTTGCGGCGTTTTTTACTGATTTCGCCGAAAACCTTGTGACAGAAATGTCACAACCATGAAATTTTACCTCGAAATTCCAAGCCTTTACACTGGCATGAAAATTGCTATATAATAATATTATGAATATCAAAGAAGGAGGTGAGACATAATGATCAAGAAGATATCCGAACGTTCAGCCCATAATAGTTTGGGCATTGCAGGGCTTGTGGTTTGTTGTAACGGTATTACTCAATAATGCAGTGAGCGATCACCAAACAAAGGCGCCTTTGTTTTACTGCTCATATCAGACCAGAAAACAAGGAGGGTTTCAATCATGGATCCAATAAGGGTAGGTAGCGTGAGATGGGACATAACGAATGACTGTAATTTGAAATGTCTCCATTGTTATACTGTAGAAAATCCAGGTTCAGAACTTAACCATTCTGATGTACTGCGGATTATTCAGAAATTGCTATCGTTAGGACTGCAAGAAATTAACTTTTCTGGACGTGAACCAACAATGCGGCGCGATCTACCTGAAATCATCAAATGGTGTAGTACGCATAATATCAGAGTCAATGTTGTCACAAATGGTACTGTATTAAAGCAGGAGGGATTTGCTTTTTTGCTTCAGTCCGACCTGAATATGCTGGTCTTTAGCCTGGATGGAGTATCTGATATTTCACACAATACGATCAGGGGAGAGGGGAACTTTCAGAGAACCATAGATAGTATTTCGACTTGTTTAGACTATGTTCGTGAGAATGAAATGACAACCAAGATCGGGGTGAATTGTACTCTTCAGAAAGTTAACGCGCTGGAGGTCTCCAGTATGACAGACTTGTGCCATTCTCTTGGTGCACACTTTCTCAACATTAATCCTGTGAGTTTCTGTGGTTCTGCTACAAATGTGAGAGAGATGTTGTATTTATCCCCAGAACAAATCTTGTCATGTTGGAATAAGATATGTGAAGCATATCAAAGCATGCGACCGGAGTTCAGACTTTATCTAGGAACTTCGCCGATGGAAACAAAGTTCCTTAATGCGAAATACGATCTAGAGTTACCAGTTATACATACTACGTGCTCAGCAGGAAACACGCTCTATATTGATCCTCATGGCAAAGCCTTGCCGTGTTACATGCTTCCATCTATGGCTAATGAAATGTCTGAATTAGGAAAGTACTTGTGTTATTGGGATATTCTCACCGAACCAGCTAATCGTGCTTTTGATGCATTTAAACCATTCATTTCCTATGCGCATGCAATTTCGAAGATTAATAATAGCGGCTGTGCTGATTGTCGGGATGTTGAGATATGTAAAGGGTGCCCATTGATTGCTTTATCTGATTCCGATGCGATATATCGTTGTCAGCTGGCACAAAAGAAGCTGGCATTGATGAGACTCGATTTCAAACAGGCAGTTGTTCCTACTATAAAAGACTGTGTTTCGTGGGAGCTCAAAGGGGATATTCTGCATCTGTCAATGAGCAGAGGGGATTATTTGAGCAATAGGGAATTTGAATTGGACCCTTTAGCTAAATCAATTTGGCTAAAGCTTCATTCACGAAGTACAATTGGGAAGATCAATAAAAGTCTAGAAAATGATTGGTCAAATCTGCCAATTGAGAAAGTACACGAGACTCTCACAGATTTCGTAGAGTACTTTTGGAAAGAAGGCCTTTTGACCATGGAAGAAGGAAATGGATAAAAGCATCTGGAAGAATAAGTCTTTCATTTTCTATTTAATTAGTCAAACCATTTCTTCACTTGGGGATGGGTTCTATTTAGTAGCTTTTATGTGGTTAGCATTGCAGTTGTCCGGCGGTAAAGGACTAGTCATCGGAGGTATATTTAGTATTTACACGTTGAATGGAGTCATATTCGGCTTTATCGCCGGACCAACAGCTGACAAATTCAATAAGAAAAAGATTTTGATAATCGTAGATATCGCACGTGGTCTTGTGGTGTTATTTCTTTTCATCCTGATCAGGTTTAATATGGTGACAATTGTTTATTTATACATTATCACATTTGTGTTTTCTGTATTTTCACCATTTTTCCACCGTACAGAGTTCACTATAATCCCCCAGTTGGTGCCCAAAGAACTTCTTCTTAAGACAAACGGCATTATCACTGGCGCAAGAAGATTGATGCAGGTCATATCTCCTGGTCTTGGAGGTATCTTTATAAGCCTGGTAGGTATTGAGAATTGCTTTCTCATTGATGCCATTACTTTCTTTTTTTCCTCCTTCTGCATTATTTTTGTCGTAACACAATATTCTCGCCAGACAATGGAAGCAACAAAGGTCAAGTCATTTTTTGCTAATATAAAAGATGGATACAGAATACTTGTTGGTTCCTCATTTTTATTGACACTCGCCATTTATGCGGCTTGCATTAACTTCTTAGGCGGTCCAGTTATGCCGCTGCTGCCATTACTCGCAGAAAAATATGGGATGGAGGCATCAGGTTATGGCCTGATGATGAGCGCTTTATCAGTTGGTCTGGTTGCTGCTAGTTTTCTCATTGGATTTCTGGGCAAAATACTGCGTAGAGTTCCCATGATACTTACTGGACTGATGATTTCCGCAATAGCTATTTTGATTATGGGTATTGGGTTTGTACCTATTGTTATACTTATTGCTTTATTCTTTCTTGGCGCTGGTCTTAGTTTATCCAATCTCCCAATCAATACGCTTTTTCAAGAGAAAGTCTCCTCTGACAAAATAGGTGTGGTGTCCAGTTTTGTCTTTACTATCGCACAAGTGGCGCTGCCGATTTCCATTGCGATAAGTGGTTTTCTCGTTGATTTTCTTTCCATTAGCATTATTTTTATAGCCGTTGGCATTATGCTCCTGATCGGTGCTATGATCGGTTTCGCATTGCCCCAATTCAAGACTTCAACCATAGGTCCAACATCATTCGGGGCTGACGTTTAGCTGTTCGCCACCACATGGGAGCAGGTGTTCAATTGTTCGATTTTGATGGTTAAAAAACTACGTTTAAAAGGGTGCGAGCTATATCATCATATCTATAACCGGGGCAATGATCGGCATCCAATATTTAAAAACCCATTTGATTACAAAAAATACTTAAAGTATCTTAAGAAATACAGCGAAACATATGGAATCGATATTATTGCCTACGCCTTGATGGAATGGCATATCCATCTCTTCATCTTGGATCATCGTGGTACGATATCAGAATTCATGGAGAGGCTGCACGGACGCTATGCAATAGTGTTCAACAGATGTTATGGTCGGGTCGGGCACGTATTTGGTAGCAGATTCAAAAACAGTATCGTGGATGCTGACAATTACGCTATCTGGCTCTCGCGCTACATTCATCGGCAGGCAGTAGAGGCAGGTTTCGTTGAGAAACCAGAAGATTATGAATGGACAAGTTATCAAAGCTATGTTAGCAAGGTGGCGAAATCAGTTGTGAAGCCCGAAATCGTCTTGTCGCAATTCAAGAACGCATCTGATGATTCACATATTGCGTATGAAGAATTTGTGAATTGTAATGATGATGGACCAATTAATTGGCGAGAAACTGAGCAATGTTCTCGATCAATTATCGGCAATAGATCGTACATTGAAGAAGTGAGCACGAAACTGGGAATGATCAACGTACCGGAATCTACTGTAGAAAACGCCCTCAGTTACGTGTGTTTCTGTTTGAGCAAATCGATTGATGAACTGAAGCGTCCTAAGGGTAGGAATCAACGCACTTTACGCCACAATGCCGTGCTTATCCTGTCACAAGAATACAGCCTTGGGGTTAGAAAAATTGCCCGTGCTTTGAATATGTCACCATCGACCGTTTCGCAGGTCCTCAACAGTACAATTGGGTGAAACCCAGGAGAATAATTGAAAAACCGAACACTCTGGCACCTGCTCTCAAGGTGTTTGGTTTTGTTTTTTTGGTCGGGCTGCTCAAATATTTCCAATACAGCGCCTTCAGATAAATAAGAGCAATATAAAAGCCACCGCACGGGATCTTGGGATAAGCCCACGTACGATATATCGGTATTTACAGAAATAGTAAACCACATAATTAATTGGCAAATCATTGACATATTATCCTACCTTTGTATAATTACTAAAGGTGAATTCATCGCTTTAGTTATTTTTGAAATAATATAAAGGAGGTTTTTATGAAGAAAGTATTGTTGTTTATTATTGCTGCTGCACTATTTGCTGATTCACCGTGGCTGCCCAATATACAGGTAAGTCAAGATCCTGGATCTGGTAACCAGAACGAAACGACTATGGCAATTTTTCAGGATTCATTAATCTGTACAGGATGGAACGACAGTCGACAAACTCTATATCATGTTGGCTTTGCGGCCTCAACAGATGGTGGTCAAACCTGGCAGGAAACCCTTATGATTGAACCGA
>JAUWLY010000083.1 GCA_030613445.1 Candidatus Stahliibacteriota bacterium
CACTTTTCATTCTGCCCTCGGGTGTTTCTTCTTATAGATTTCCTTTAGACGTTTGCTTGTCATATGGGTGTATATCTGAACCGTAGAAAGTGATGCATGACCAAGGAGCTCTTGCACCGCCCTTAAATCTGCGCCGTTCTCTAGCAGGTGGGTAGCAAAACTGTGTCTTAGAATATGCGGGTTAGTACCGGTTGCTCGAGCTAGTTTGACAAGATATTTACGCACTATATTCTGTACAGAACGTGTTGACAAAGACCCCCCTCGATAATTCAGGAACAACTCAGGCACATCAGACCCGACGGCTTTGTGCTTATCAGGGTTATGTCGGACTTTGAGATAGTTGAGTATCGCGTTCTTAGCAGGCTTACCAACCGGGACAATACGTTGTTTATTACCTTTACCTTTAACCTTAACTTCATCACGATTAAGATCAATATCACTGATTCTCAAATTTACTAATTCGCTAGTGCGAAGACCACAGCTGTACAATACTTCCATGATCGCACGGTCTCTTGGGTTACTTATTTCCAGAGCCTTTTTAACCTGTGCGTAGCTCAAGAAACCGGGCAAATGTTTCTTCGTCTTCGGCGTTTTTATTATGATTGCAGGATTTTCTGAAATAACCTTAGTTCTCTTCAAGAATTTGAAAAACGATTTGATGCACGATAGTTTCCGTGCAACACTCCTTGCGTCTAGCCCATACCTGAGGAGAAATCCCATAAATAAAGTAATCGCATTCTGATCTACGTGTTTTCTTTTCTTGACCCGAAGAAAATCAAAGAAACTTTCGAGATCCGTACGGTAAGCCCTCAAAGTATGGCGCGAGTAGTTTTTCTCCTTTTGCAGGTATATAATAAAATCATTGACTTTGTTGTAAAAATCTTCTCGTTCCATCTATAATCTGATTTATTTTAATGGAATTGAGTGTTTTGTCAACAGTATGGTGAAGCCGACTTGACTCAGAATAGATATTTGATATAATGGAATTATTGAAGAAACGACCCGCTCTCTGGCATCTACCTTTGATGTATCAGCTACTATATTCTCTAAAAACCTTAGCATCATAACAAAACAAAAGAATCAAGAAATCGCCATTTATGATATCAATGGTTGCCTTGTACGACGACTTATATCTAATGACCAAGGACATGCTTCATGGTCTGGACAAAGCACACCTGCAGGCATATATTTTGTGAGTACGATCGATAAAGCCAATATAGTAGTCAAGAAAGTCTTGCTGCTGCACTGAACAGAAATCCCAAATAAAAAAAGGGGATGACAGAACGTCATCCCCTTTTACTTTGCGTTAAGGAATTATCTTACTGCCTTTTTCAAGAAACTTCCAGCCTTGAATTTTGGCGCCTTCCTTGCAGGCACACGAATAGGCTCACCCGTACGCGGGTTACGTGCAGTTCTTGCCTTCCTCTTGGTTACTGAGAATGTTCCAAAGCCCACTAGTGTTACTCTATCACCTTTCTTAAGAGCTGTAGTAATCGAACTCACAAAAGTATTTAACGCAACGTTCGCTGCCTTCTTAGAAATCTTTGCCTTTGCCGCAATTTTCTCGATAAGCTCAGCTTTTGTCATGTTTTTTTCACCTCCTTTCTAATCAATAGCTAATTATACTGATAATTCAATATTTGTCAAGCCCCAACTTAAGTATTGGCAATGGTTTGCGCCGACCATGCACGGGAAATCCAAGATATACAAGCATTTGCGCTAACTAATAACATGGAATTCTTTGTTTGAAGCATATATTTGGGCGTTTACGGATTTGCCCGCTCAGTTGACATGCATAGATCGTTGACTATAATACTCTGTGAGACCTAAAAGGATCGGAATCCTAACAAGCGGTGGTGATGCGCCGGGTATGAATGCCGCCATCCGCGCTGCGGTAAGAACTGCAATACACTACCAGATAGAGATATTCGGTTTCAAACACGGCTACAATGGTGTCATCAATGGAGACATCATCGAACTGAAACGTAATTCCGTCGCCAATACTATCCAGCGCGGTGGTACGATCTTAGGAACTGCCCGCTCTACGGAATTCAAAACGGAAGACGGTATGGCAAAAGCCAAGAAAACGTTAAACAAACATAAAATAGATGCACTTATTGTGATCGGCGGTGATGGCTCAATGAAGGGTGCTCATGAGTTTGCCAAGAAATATCGCATTAAGATAATCGGTCTCCCTGGCACGATTGACAATGACCTTTTTGGTACTGATTTTACAATTGGCTTTGATACTGCGGTAAATAGCGCCCTTGAAGCAGTCGATAAAATACGAGATACTGCTTCGTCTTTGGAAAGACTTTTTTTCATAGAAGTCATGGGTCGATATGCCGGTTTCATTGGATTGGCGGTCGGTCTAGCAGGTGGTGCTGAGGATGTCCTCATCCCAGAAACACTAACCGATATCAATGGCCTGGCCAAGCAGATCAAACGTAACATAAAAAAAGGTAAGAAGTCCAATATTGTTATTGTCTCTGAGGGTGATGAAGCAGGCAATGCTTTTATTATCGGCGAAAAAATCAAGGCGATATTAGATGAAGACTACCGTGTCGCAGTCCTCGGCTACATCCAACGTGGTGGTGCGCCGATCGCTAGCGACCGCATCCTGGCATCTAAACTTGGTTATGCAGCCATCTATGGTCTAAAGAAAAATATGCATGGCTGCATGGTTGGTGAGATCAACAAGAAGATCATCTATACGCCATTTGAGAAAACTTATTCAAGAAAGAAAAAGATTGACCCTGACATCTACACAATAATAAAAATCCTCGCTGAATAATCAGATTTCTCGAAGCTAAAATAATTACTGTAAAATTCTAAATCTCAAATCCGAAATCTGAAATCTAATGTAGTGGTCTGATTTATCAGACAAAACAGCCCAATAAATTGGGCGACTACTCTTTGAATTAAATCTCAAATCTGAAATCTTAAATCTAATGTAGTGGTCTGATTTATCAGACAAAATAACCCAATAAACCTGTCCTGCCTGTCCCGAGCATATTGAGGGGAATTAAATTGAAGGATCGGGCGACTCATTAATGTAAAATCTCAAATCATAAATTTAAAATTCTAAAGAAGGTTATGCTGCGAAAATGAGTAAAACCCTTTTTCAGCAATAATGATGTGATCTACGATACATATACCCATCAGCTCACCGGCACTGCGTAATCGTTCGGTGACTTTCAAATCATCTTCGGATGGTTTTAAAATGCCACTGGGATGATTGTGAACGAGAAAAATAGCATTAGCGTTTTCATTAAGGGCAAATTTAAAGACCTCACGCGGATGGACCAGACTGGCATCAAGGATGCCCTTTGAAATTGTCGTCTCATTAATATGTGCGTTCCGACCATCCACTGCCACAACCTTGAACAGCTCATACTTTAACCCGGAAATCAAAGGGTAATAGTAATCATGAATATCTTTAGGATGTTTGAAGATAAGCTCGGGCTCATTTTTCTTGGATAACGAACGCCTACCCATTTCAAGTGCAGCAAGCATCGAAACGATCTTGGTTCTGCCCAGACCTTTTATTTGCAGACGTTCAATTTCACTAACTGTCTTCTGGTTCAATTTCTTCAGACTGCCAACTTTATTAAGAACCTCTTTAGCCAATTCAAGTGCTGACTTATCTTTTACTCCTTTGCCAATAATAATCGCCAGGAGTTCACTATCGGTTACACCGTAACTGCCTTCTTGAAAAAACTTCTCCCTCGGCCTATCATGTTCTGGCCAATCTTTGATTTTCATTTCTAGTTGTATCTACTTAAACAAGGTCATATGCAATACAAAACCAGCTAAGGTAATAGATGATGTTGCCATCAGCTTGATTAGAATATTGAGTGATGGCCCAGCTGTATCCTTGAACGGATCACCTACTGTATCACCAACCACTGCTGCTTTGTGCTCAGCCGATCCTTTTCCTCCAAGGGCTCCTTTTTCAATGTACTTCTTGGCATTATCCCAAGCACCACCAGCATTCGCCATTTTCAAGGCAAGCGCGAACCCGGAAACCAAAGCGCCAGCAAGCAACCCGACCACCGCACTCGGACCTAATAACACACCGACAAGGATCGGTGCAAAGATCGCCATCAAAGAAGGTACAATCATCTCCTTTTGTGCGGATGCTGTACAAATCTTCACAACCCGTGCATAATCGGGCTTTGCCTTACCTTCCATTAGACCTTTTATCTCCTTGAACTGCCGACGAACCTCCATTACAACCTTACTTGCAGTTCGACTAACGGCACGGATCGTCTGAGAACAAAATGCAAAGGGCATCATTGCACCGAGGAAAAGGCCGATCATGACCGCTGGATTCATTAAACTCAAGTCAAGTTTGCATCCGAACTGCAGAATCTGATCACGGTAAGCAGCGATCAAGGCAAGTGCAGTCAAAGCTGCAGAGCCGATTGCAAAACCTTTACCAGTCGCTGCTGTAGTATTGCCCAGAGAATCGAGCGCATCAGTCCTTTTCCTCACTTCTGCCGGGAGTTTTGCCATCTCAGCATTTCCTCCTGCATTATCAGCCACTGGTCCATATGCGTCCGTAGCCAGGGTAATACCTAATGTCGAGAGCATCGCGACTGCAGAAATCGCGACGCCAAACAGACCTAATTCTGGATGGCTCGCACCACCGGACAGATAATATGCTGCCAGAATCGCCGCGACGACAGCAAGCACCGATGGCACCACCGAAATCATGCCAACGCTCAGACCTTCCAATATCACAGTTGCTGGACCAATCTTAGCAGCTTGAGCAATGCGGCGCGTTGGCTTGTAATGGTCAGAAGTAAAAAACTCTGCGGTGTATCCAATGAAAACTCCAGCACCAAGTCCCGCAAGGATCGCCCAGAAGATGCCAAAATTATCAGGCAGGAGATAATAAATGATAAAACCCGAAAAGACGGCGACGAGGATACTTGCACCCCACACGCCCCTCCGCAATGCAACAAGCAACGAAGCTTGAGTCGCATCCTCTTTAGTGCGTACGAGAAACGTTCCGATAATCGATGAAAGTACCCCAATAGCAGCCAACAGCAGCGGCAAAAGCACGCCCGTCATACCCAGCCCCGCTGAAAATGCTAATACCATCGTTGCAACTATAGAACCGACGTACGACTCATAGAGATCCGCACCCATACCCGCCACGTCGCCAACATTATCGCCAACATTATCGGCAATCGTAGCCGGATTACGGGGATCATCCTCAGGGATATTCGCCTCGACCTTACCCACAAGATCAGCCCCGACATCTGCTGCTTTGGTAAATATACCACCTCCAACGCGTGCAAAAAGTGCCTGAAAAGAAGCACCCATTCCATAACAGATGAGTGTTTGTGTCACAGCAAGCAACCTCGCGTTCACAGATAGACCACCGTAGTACCAGTTCAGCACGAAAAACCACACACTCAAATCTAAAAGGCTCAACCCGACTACGACGAACCCCATGACGCCGCCCGCACCAAACGCAACACGCAATGCACTGTTGAGGCTTGTCCGCGCTGCATTAGCAGTCCGAGCAGAAGAATTCGTTGCCTGGGTCATTCCAATGAAACCAGAGAGCGCTGAGAAGAAACCGCCGGTAAGAAATGTAAAGGGTACAAATCTCGGCAACAACCTATTGTATGAGAGAATGAGAAGAACGACAAAGATAACAGCAAAGATAATAACGACGATACGATACTGCCTCTTGAGGTATGCTCTGGCGCCTTCCCTAATTGCCTGTGCAATCTGCCGCATGACCTCAGTGCCCTCGTCGAACCTTCTGGTCGTCCTTGATAGATAGCCTGCAAACAGTAATGCGAGCAACGAACCGGCGGGTGCTATCAAGAATAAAGGAAACATCTTATCTCACTTGGTTCTTGGGGCTTGGAGCTTGGTTCTTGGAACTTGGTTCTTGGAACTTGATATAGCATATTTTAGGTGGTTTTCTCTTGTGTTCATTCTGTTCTATCCTAAATCTCAGTTTCTTTGCAACATCTCCTTTTATTTGATTATTTTCAATCTCCGCCAATGTTCTATCCAGCTCATCATAGGAATAACCAATCTCTTCCTCATCAGTCTGTCCTTTCCAAAGACCTGCGCTCGGTGTCTTTTTTATAATCGCCTCAGGGATATTGAGCGCCTTTGCCAGTTCCCTCACTTTATACTTATAGAGGTCACCAAGCGGCAGAATATCGCAGGCACCATCACCATATTTTGTAAAGTAGCCAAGTGTTAACTCGGTCTTGTTCCCGGTACCGCAGACCAAATAATTGTGGATGTTTGCATAGTAGTATAAGACAACCATTCGCAAACGCGCCTTTATATTACCGAATGCAATTTGATTACTGTCTGGCAGAAATTTAATTAAACTCTTGTAGACTGAAGTCAAATCCATATATTGTGTTTTTAAACTCATTGTAGTGGCTATTTCTGAGGCATCATCAAGGTCATGGACATCAGATTCAATCGGCAATATCAATCCGAGACAATCGTCCGTTGCCTTTTTTGTCAATGCAGCACACACTGCTGAATCCAAACCGCCACTCAGTCCCAACACAAAACCCTTTGTCTTAGTTACATTCAATTCATCTTTTAACCATTGAACAATTTTATGAATAATATCATCCCTCATATAACCCAAGATTATACAAGAAATCAACCAAGAATCAAGAGTTAGATATATATATTCTTAAAATTTCGTGTAGTTGCCTGCCCGCTCATCCCGTCTGAAGAACGAGGATTCTCGCAAAGCGGAACGAGGCTCTCGGAGATTTATCAGTCATTTTTCAATCCTTTTTCATGAATATAAAAATTCAAAGGATAGCATTTTGCAGCAAAATCAGTAAAGACATTCAGACTTGTGCTCAAGTGACCCAGTTACCTCTCGAGTTTGTTTAGTACTTCCTCGGCAGTTGCCGCAACAAATTGGTCTTTATGATTGGTCGCTTCACGTAGCGCTCCAATCGCTTTTTCACTACCTATTTTTACAAAGGCACTTAGAACCGCGCTCTTTGTTGGATAAAGAAGGTCAGCTTTGAATATCGCGTGTTCACTTAAAACCGCAATTAATGGTCCGAGCACTGAATCATCACCAAAACGTCCCAGAACCTCGATTATCTCCTGTCTGGACTGCTCTTCTTTAACATTCGGGATGCCCTTACGGGATTTCAACCATGCTGCCACTTCGGTAAGCTTATCCAGTACATCATCCTTGTCCAGTTGTTTCATCGCGGCAATAACCACATTATGATACTTGCTTTGCAGTCCTTTAAGAAGATAGGATTTTATGTTTTCGCCACCAGTTTTCATGAGACTGTTGATGACTGCTAATTGCACCTGCTCATCGTCGTCATCTATTAACGGACCGATTCTATCAATCACTGCACTTATTTTCATTTCACCCAAGATAAACACGCCATTTCTGCGGATGAACCATTCAGATGAGTCGAGAAGCTTCTGGACTTCGGGCGCTGCACGCTCGCCCATTCTGACGATTACATCGATGATCTTCATTCTCACTGGACGATCCTCAGTTTCCTTAAGCGTATCAATAAGTACCGGTACTGAAAATGAAGCCAACGAACCGAGTGCATTGCGTGCCTCGACAAAGGTTCCAGGATCCCAAAGCAACGAAACCAGCTCAGGTACATAGTTCTCATCTTTGATCTCGCCGATCGTACGAATCAACGTTTTCTTTCTCTCCAGTAGGGCCATATCTTTTCTTAATAGGTGCTTACCAAATTTCTTCGAGACGAATTGTACCATATCATCTTTTTTCAGTGCTTTTGCTTTCAAGTAGATATTCTTGAGGGCGCTGATGACGTTAATAAAAGTCGCCAATTCTGTTTCAGCATCAGCCATTGTGTCAAAACGGTCAACGAGCAGTCTGAGCAGATCATGATCATCTGATTCAAAAATACGGTCTTGAAACACCATAAGATCCTCAACAGCTTTGGTACGTTCATCACGTGATGGATCACGCAAACGTGGAAAAATCAACCTCATTTCCTGCTCCATGTTTTTGCTCATGAATTTACCAGCCGCTTTATCTCCTTTGACAGTTTTCAATTCGCTCATCAAACGTGAAGCAATTTTCTCGAAATTCAGTTCTGGCACATTAACTCGTAAGGCAGATAGAATACCCGGCAATCTTGAACCCGTAACATCCTTCAAAATACTGACAATCTCTTGCTCAACCTGAGGTGACTTCTCTTTCGCCTTCATTGAAACGACGTCAATGATGTCTTCATCAGACATTGATGGTATCAGGCTTTTGAAGAGAACAGCCAGCTTCTTGTTCTCGGTACGATACTTGGTAATATTCTTTTTTATGGTCGGTGAAAGAACAGACAGCATTCGTGAAAATACTGTTGAGTATTCGTCCCATCGATCTTCACCATACTGGTCGGCAACCATGAGAGCTAGTTTCTCAAGACCTGAGACGATTTTACCCGTCTGCACCTCAACCGGCTCCTTACCACCAATGCCAATCCCCGACAGGAAGTTGCTGAGTTCCTTCACCTTATCGTCGTCACTCATCGCGATCTGACCGGTTGTCAAAGATTCCAAAAAATGGTCCCAATTTACCGACTGTGTACTACCATCGCCCGATATCACACCCACACGAAATTTATTGACTATGATACTGGTAACGCCTCGCGCCCTCATTAAGGCAACGATATCACCATAATCAGCGATATCAGCAGGTGTGGACGCCATTGCATTAAAGAATCCCTGGATATCCTCCTCAGTCTGCTGAACATTGAAGGTTATACTCTTCACATCCAGTTTATTTAATTTGCTTACCAGACTCCTCACCATGGGTAAGCGTTTTGAATCAAAACGTTCGTTCTCAATCATTATTACATCTTCAACGATCACCAAGGAAATCGCTTCCTGCTCTATTGGCACTTCTCTAAGTAATAGCCTCAAACGTTTTACAACCGGTAGAAGTGAAGGATGTCCTTTGGGATATGTTTTGGATATATTGAAACCTAACCCAATCTGTTTGATCAAATCATTGAGGAACTTCATTGAATAATCTGCCATAATTATTTTTGTTTCACCTTATACTCATAAGCCTTCACAGATAAAGTATCTTGAACAAACTCGCCAACTTCAGTAAAGCTGAAAAAAGGCTTTGTTACATCATATAAATTCTCACAAACAAGCAGTGAGTTCTCAACCGCATTCTTCTGCAAGATCTGAGATTTCCCAAACCCTCTAGTGACCATCAAGGCATCACGTAGGTTGGCGTATATGTTGACCACTGAAACCGGTTCAAGAACCATACCTATTTTCAAACCAACCGGAGTCTTCAAATACTCTTTCTTATTTAATTGACCCATTTTCTTGAGCATATCCTCAGCTGCAAAAACCGCCATATGTGCAGCAAAACCAGACTCTTTAGGAAAACCAAACACACTGACAATTTCATCGCCGATGATTTGATATATTGCCCCTTTATATGATTCAATAATCCTTGAAAAAAGGGTGAATACCTCATTGAGAAAAACCATGACATCTTCGGCGATCATTTTTTCGCTCATCTTTGTAAAACCTGAAAGGTCGGCACGCATGAAAACCATATCGAGTTTGTCCACGGGCAAAGTACTGCTTTTATCGAGCAAAGTCCCGCACCAAGGACAGAAGCGTGATTGGTCATCAATTTCTTTGCTGCAACCTGAACATCTCATAGCCTATAACTCCAGCAGCTTTACGTATTCGGGTCTATTAACATATGCTTGACGTCGTGTTTCTTTTAGTTTAAGTTTGATATCATCGTGGATGAACAGAGCCTTCCTGCCATAATGTCTGGCTTTCTCAAAATCTTCT
>JAUWLY010000190.1 GCA_030613445.1 Candidatus Stahliibacteriota bacterium
GTGAAAGGTTGGTCGGTCCGCTTGCCAAAAGGCAGGCGATAACCAATCCTCAAAATACAGTTAGTTCAATAAAACGTTTTATGGGTAGAAGATTTAGCGAAATAGAGAAAGAAATCGCGCGTTTACCCTTCAAAGTTATAGAAAATGAAAATGGTGACGCCTGGGTCGAGGCTGGTGGCAAAAAATATTCACCGCCTGAGATATCTGCGATGATGCTGCAATATCTTAAACAATCAGCCGAAGCTTATCTTGGCGAGAAAGTCTCCAAAGCGGTTATTACAGTACCTGCATATTTCAATGATTCACAACGTCAAGCGACTAAGGACGCAGGGAGGATTGCTGGTCTTGATGTGTTACGTATTATTAATGAGCCTACCGCATCTTCACTTGCCTACGGACTTGAGAAAAAGAAGAATGAAATAATCGCGGTCTATGATTTTGGCGGAGGGACTTTTGATATTTCAATACTTGAAATCGGCGATGGAGTTTTTGAGGTTAAGTCTACAAATGGTGATACACATTTGGGTGGTGATGATTTGGATGAACGGATAATGAATTACCTCGCCGAGGAATTCCTGAAGGAACACGATATTGATTTGCGCAAGGACCTTACTGCATTGCAGAGGTTAAAGGAGGCATCTGAAAAGGCAAAATGTGAGCTTTCGACAGTTATGGAAACAACGATCAGTTTGCCATTTATCGGTTCAGATAAAGATAAGACACCATTGCATCTTGAGATGAAGTTGACCCGGGCGAAATTTGAAGCTCTGGTCGAGGATCTAGTGCAGAGTTCAGTCCCCCCGTGTAAACAAGCACTTATGGACGCCAAACTCAGTCCACAGGATATAGATGAGATCGTGCTCGTTGGTGGTCAGACAAGGATGCCCAAGATCCAGCAACTGGTTAAAGACGTTTTTGGTAAAGACCCTCATAAAGGTATCAACCCTGACGAAGTCGTGGCAGTCGGTGCGGCAATTCAGGGGGCAGTACTGAGTGGTGAAAAAAAGGATATCCTGCTTCTCGATGTTACACCGTTGACCCTTGGACTTGAGACGCTCGGTTCAGTCATGACATCGATCATTCCACGTAATACGACCATTCCAACGAAAAAATCACAGATATTCACAACTGCTGAGGATAACCAGACTGCGGTTACGGTTCATATTCTCCAAGGCGAGAGACCCATGGCTGGGCAGAATAGAACGCTCGGCAAGTTTGATCTATACGGAATACCTCCAGCCCCCCGTGGCATACCGCAGGTTGAAGTCACTTTTGATATCGATGTTGATGGTATTCTACACGTATCGGCAAAGGATATGGGCACTGGGAAGGAGCAGAAGATCAGGATTACAGCTTCTAGCGGATTGTCAAAAGATGAAGTTGATCGTATGGTTGGCGAAGCTGAAGAACACGCTACAGAAGACAAGAAACAAAAGGAAATAATTGATATTAGAAACAAAGCAGATGCAGCCATCTATTCGGTCGAGAAAACCCTCAAGGATTATGGTGAAAAGATATCGCTTGAGGACCGCAGTGAAATCAACAAGAAACTCGATACGTTGAAAGAAAAGAAGAACACAACGGATGCTGTTGCTATGCAACAGGCCATAGACGATTTACAGCAGTCAGTTTATAAATTGTCTGAAGCAGTGTATAGAGATGCTGCACAAGCACAGACCGAAACTCCTGAGGCAGCTCCTGAAGCACCACCAGAACCGCCTAAACAAGAACCCCATGACCAAGAGGAAGGGGCAGGTGGACCTGAGTACAGAATAGTCGATGAAGAAGAGGAGAAGGAGGAGTAGATACACAGAGAAAATGGGTTTGGGTTAGGATGCTTGATTTAATATGAAAAAGGATTATTACGAAATACTCGGTGTTTCAAAAGGTGCAAGCCCTGATCAGATAAAAAGTGCCTATCGACAATTGGCAAAGCAATACCATCCTGATATGAACCCCGGAAACAAGAAAGAAACTGAAGAAAGATTCAAGGAAATTTCTGAAGCCTATGAAGTTCTCATGGACCCTAAGAAAAAGCAACTCTATGATCAGTATGGGCATGCCGGTGTATCACAGGCATTTCGCGGCGGCGGATTTTCGTGGGATCAGTTCTCGCATCGTGATGATCTCCAGGATATTTTGGGAAATCTGTTTGGTGGTTCTATTTTTGAAGACTTATTCGGAATGTCGAGGCGATCCACAAGAGAACAGGCAAGACGTGGTGGTGATCTCCATGTCATATTAAGAGTTAGCCTGGAAGACGTTGTCACAAGGGCTAAGAAGAAGTTCAAAATTAATCGCTATGAAGCGTGTTCAGCATGTGGTGGATTGGGTGGTCACGATTTAATGCCCTGTCTACAATGCGCCGGACGTGGTCAGGTTCAGACACAAACACGCAGCATTTTTGGAATGTTCACGAGTGTCTCAACCTGTCCAAAATGCCGAGGAAAAGGGCAGGTTGTAAAGAACCCTTGTATCAAATGTCACGGCGCCGGAAAAATACAAAAGGCAAGGTCCATTGAAATACAGATACCACAGGGTGTAGCCCATGGCCAGTATATCATTTTAAAGGGTGAGGGGCATTATGCTAATGGTGGTAAAGGTAGTATCATTGTTGAGTTTGAGGAAAAACCTCACCAATATTATGAGCGAAGAAAATACGACCTGTACATCAAGGTCAATGTTCCATATTCGACATTGATCAATGGTGGTGCAGTGAATGTTCCAGGTTTAAATGGTAAGAAAGAAACTGTCAAAATACGAAAGGGTAGTGGTGCGCCGGAAATCGTACGTGCACGCGGTAAAGGCATGCCACGTCCTGGCGGTGGTCGGGGTGATCTATATGTAGAACTTAATCTCATGCCCTTAAAAACAAAGAACAAGCAGGTGAAGAAAATAATCGAGGAACTCAAGGAATTTGAAGGTCCGTCAGTCCCGATCAAAAAGAGAATTTAGAAAAGTCTTTTATTAATACACTCCAAGCACGGGGAATAATATGCACAATCTGTTTTATGCTTCGTCCCACAAGATCAAAGGCGATACGATCACCATTGATACAGAGGAGCTTCATCATGTAAGAAATGTCTTAAGGATGAAACAAGACGATATCGTGTGGGTCACTGATGGTTCTGGAAACTGCTATCAAACCAAGATCATCGAGCTAGGGAAGATCAAATTAACTGCTCATATCCTTAAGAGAAAGCACGTGAAACGATCAAGTATGGTCAATCTTGAATTGGCATTTGTTCCTTTGAAAAGCTCGCGTAATGATATCATAATTGAAAAAGGTACAGAGCTCAGTGTTTCAAAATTCCGATTCTTCATCTCCAAATATTCTGTAATTCATCAAATAACCGGGCAAAAAGCAAGACGTCTTCAGAGAATCGCGGTGAGTGCAATGCTTCAATCACAACAATACTACCTCCCTGATATAATCATTAATGAGAATGTTGATGTTTTGCTGGGATCATTTCCAGAATTTGATCTCGTTCTTGTAGCTGATCGTCAAGGTTCCTTGGAAGTACCCCGGGGAGCTGGTTCAGTGCTTTACATAGTAGGTCCAGAAGGAGGGTTTGATGATGCCGAGCTCGAGGGATTTCAAGGTAATGGTGCGCATTTATTATCGCTCGGTCAAAATCGCTTACGCAGCGAAACAGCAGCGATCGTTGGTATTGCTAAAATACTAAGTGCATATGGTGAGGTATAATCGTATTTCGTAATTCCGATTTGTCTGCAGCACATAATTAAATCCTGATATCTAAAAACTAAATTCTAAACAATATCAAAATGCCAAATTCAAATGTTCTAAACATTCACATCAAAGAAATCTCTTGTTTTGCATTTCAGTAATTAGGATTTGTTTGGGATTTAGAGCTTCGGATTTAGAATTTGAGCGGGAATCAGAATGATTCCCGCTCAAATAGCGGGGGCTGGATTCGAACCAGCGACCTTTGGGTTATGAGCCCAATGAGCTACCGCTGCTCCACCCCGCGATCGTAGTTTATTGTATCCATGAAAACACACTTGTCAATAGCTCGGTGTGGTCAAATGCACCATCAGGGTCAAATCTTGACTATTGACAAATAGTCAACAAACCCGCATTTGAATAATCCTTTGACAACGAGGAGATCCTAGTTGTCAATAGTCAAGATTTGACCCCACCTGTATACTTCGGGTTTAGTCTTCTAATCTTTGATCACGACGAATGTCTAGCCTCATACCATGGTCATCAAAGATACCGTCAGTGGGGAAGAAGTCCATATGGACAACCGCGGATTTGTACAAAAGAGCAGAACCTTTGCCAAAATCCGATTCGATTTTCATTAGTTGACCGAGTCCAGGTGTACCGGTGGAGATATAATTTGCTTGATCAAATGCTTCAAGGAAATTTTCCACATCGGACTTGTCTATTGAACCGGTTGTTCCGGAAATGGCGTCCATGGCATATGACTTTATCAGTTTTTTCCAGAGCTTTTTTAGCAAACTGTTGTTCGCGAACAGGTCGAAACAGATTATTCTATTGCCAGTCGTTACGACAACGCCGATTGTTGAATTTGAGAGACTTGGTATTTTTCCAAATTTTTCGACATATTCACTGATCTTTTTTTCGATATCTTTGTTCTCATAATTTGCCCTGATTGCACCGGTGCCTGAAGCAATACCGAACATGTTCTGACTGGCTGCGATTTCATCCCATACCTCTGCTTGACTCTCATGTATTTTTGCCTTTGATCGTACTGCATTGGGTACGAGCAGTTCTCCAGATTTGAATTCAGACGAGACTGATACCCATCGGCCGTGTTCCACACAGTATACAGGAACCCTGACCCAACCGCTTTTTGGAGGTAGCAGGACGTCTTGATTGAGCATGCGATCCTGCTTAGCGCCGATTATCATTTCTCCGGTCATGGCAAAAACCGGTTGCTTACCAGTGTTCTTTATCTCGCCCGCATTAACCTGACCCGAGCCGATTTCCTTTATCTTTAACCAACCTTTATCTGATGCTTGATCCAAAGTAACGTAGTTCTGGGTACTTAAGAGCTTGGTGCTGATTATCGGAAAGATCTTCAGGTTTTTGTATTCAACCGCATTGCCGACTTTTACTTTAGCGAGATATTTCTCAACAACTTCTTCTTTGCCTTGTGAATAAAGGCACAATGTTATTGCAAGGAAAATAAGCAAGAGTTTGTTCATTTTTGCCTCCTCTATTATAGATTACACATATTTGAGAGAAATATTCCAGGTATATACGCTGTATTCTACAGTGGAACAGGTAGGTCTTGACGCACTGATTTTTCTGATTATAATAGCCAATGGAACTTTCCGTAAATATCGATCATGTTGCGACGCTTCGAGAGGCAAGAAAGGAAGATTTCCCAGACCCTATCTATGCAGCTGTAGAGGCTGAACTGGGCGGTGCTGATGGTATAACTCTCCATCTGCGGGGTGACCGGAGACATATCAAAGAACGTGATTTAGAGTTGCTGATACAGATTATCAAGACTGAATTGACCCTTGAGATGGCACCAACTCAATCCATGGCAAATATCGCGGCACGCGTTAAACCCCATTGTATAACCCTGGTACCTGAATCGCCTGGCGAAGTGACAACCCAGGGTGGGTTGAACCTTTTGAAAGTTAAAGAAAATCTTAAACTGTATATTTCAGGGCTTAAAGAAAAAGGTATTGTCCCAGGGATTTTTGTAGATCCGGATGCTGAGCAGGTAAAGGAAGCAGTACGTATAGGAGCGCAATATATAGAGATCAATACGACTAAGTATTCTGAGTTGAAACAGTCAAAACAAAGAAATCTGAAGGATGAAATTATTCAAATCGCGCGTGTTGCTAAGGCAGCCAGACGCGAAGGTCTTAAAGTACATGCTGGTCATGGGCTTGATTATCGTAATATTCAGGCATTGTTATCAGTTACTGAAATCAGTACTTTTTCCATCGGATTTGCGATAGTTGGTCGTGCCGTTTTTGTTGGT
>JAUWLY010000017.1 GCA_030613445.1 Candidatus Stahliibacteriota bacterium
AATAGAATCAGCCGGTCAGATCTCTTATATAGATGAGTCAAGGTGCAGCGGCTGTGCCGCGTGTGTTACTGTTTGTGCTTACAATGCCATCACAATAGATGAAGAGTGCAGAATAGCAGTAATTAATGAAGCCTTGTGTAAAGGGTGCGGAGTCTGTGCATCCACCTGCAGGGGTACAGCCATTAAACTGCACGGCTTTGAAGATGAACAGATATTAAAAATACTTAATACTGTATAAAAGGGGATAGGATATTGTGAAGGAAGATAACTGGGAACCTAAAATTGTAGCTTTTCTATGCAACTGGTGTTCATATGCAGGCGCTGATACATGTGGTGGAGCTCGATTACAGTATCCACCCAACCAGCGACTGATCCGCACGATGTGCAGCGGACGGGTTCATGAAGAATTCGTCCTCCATGCATTTCAAAAGGGTGCACCCATGGTTGTTGTATCTGGGTGTCATTATGTTGACTGTCACTACATCGATGCTAACCGATGGACCCAGAAGAGAGTGGAAAAGCTCTGGGATAAATTGGAAAAATGGGGTATACGTCCAGAAAGGTTGTTGCTTGAATGGATTAGCGCAGCTGAAGGTCAAAGATTCCAGAAGACCATGCAGGATATTGAAGAACTGAGAAAGAGAGTGACAAAAGAAGAAATCGAATACACGATAAAGGTCCTGACTGAAGAAGAAGAGAAGAAGAAAGCAAAGAAGAAATAGATACTGTCATCGCGAGGAGTGTAACGACGAAGCGATCGCAGTTTCAGACTAATAGGGATTGCCACGTCCCGATTTATCAGATCCAATATTTTTCAAGAAAATCGGGACTCGCAATGACGACACCAGGAGGCGTCATGGAAGAAAAGGACTTCAAATGCTTGAGATGCGGCGCAATTAATAAATACCCTTATGAAAAAGGTAAGATGATAGAAAGGCAATGCCCCAAGTGCGGTTCCAACAGCATTCGTATAGTGAAAGAGAAAGAAGCCAACAAAGAACAAAAGAAATAATCTATACAGGAGCTTAAATTGGTGATGTATTTACAGCTATGATATGACCATGGGTAAGAGATATTGCATTGGTGTGGACGTCGGCGGGACAAATATAAAGTCTGCACTCATAAAAGATGGTAAGATCATCAAACGAGCAAAAGTTTTAACCCATGCTGAGCAGGGACCAGACACTGTTGTCGATCAGATAAAAAATGCTATTCAGATCTTTACAAAACCTATATCACACATCGGTATCGGTATCGCAGGCATTATCGATTCTAAGAAAGGAATTGTCAGATACTCACCTAATCTTGCCGGCTGGACTAATGTAAAGCTTGCCCAGACAATTAATAAAAAATTTAAAGTGCCAGTTAAGATCCTCAATGACGTGAATGCGATATGCTTGGGAGAGTGGAAATTTGGTGCGGGCAAGGGATACAATAATATATTTCTTTTTACTCTTGGCACGGGTGTTGGTGGTGCTGCTGTATGCGAAGGCAAGCTATTATTTGGCGCAAATGGTTTTGCCGGAGAGTTTGGTCACTCCATGATTAAGTATGATGGTAAGAGATGTACTTGCAATCAGTTTGGTCATCTTGAGGGATATGTAAGTGCGCGCTATATCGTTGCACGTACACGCCGCAGGATAAAAAAACAAAAAAGTAGCCTGAGAAAATACAAAAAGATAACGCCACGCATTATTGCACAAGAAGCAAAAAGGGGTGATATTCTTGCTAAAGAGATATTCGCTGAGATTGGGTTCTATATCGGTGTCGGTTTATCGAATATCATTTCTTTGTTTGACCCTGAGGTGATCATTGTTTCAGGCGGTATCTCAAGGGCGGGAAAGGTCCTGTTTGAATCTATGAGAAAGACAGCAGAGCAGCGAATCATGGGTGCTCAATACCGTAAGTTCAAAATCATCCCGGGTAAGCTCGGCGATGATGCGGGGATACTCGGCGCGATGTATTTTGCAAGGAACTTCTCGACTTCCTCTACACGACTTAGCGGACAAGCGCTCCGCTCGCTCGAAGATTAAATAAAATGAGGTTACTCGAAGGATAAGTTACTGTTCGAGCGAAGTCGAGAACGTACATTAAAGTACTTCTCGATTCCCTCTCGTAAACTCGAGGTCACTCGAAGGATAAGTATTAGTGTTCGAGCTTGTCGAGAACCTCATTCTTACACCCATTTGCCCCATTTACCACTAATGAGTTTGCGTTTTTTCTTCTGACTCCAGTCTTTGATTTGACGTTCCCTTCTTCTTGCTTGTTCAAGGTCATCATATTCTTCTAAATAAACCAGTTTTTTAGGTTTGTGTTTTGTTGTGTACTTAGACCCAAGTCCTGATAGATGTTGAGTCCAGCGCTCATCGGGTTTCCATGTCATTCCAGTATAATAGGTTTTATTTTCGCATTCGATTATATATACATACCACTTCCACTGCATTGTACAACCTTTCAGTAGTCAGATTTTATTGTTCGAGCGGAGTCGAGAACGTACATTAAGGATCTTCTCGATGCATCCCTCGCGAAGCTCGGAACTTACTCGAAGAGTATGTTTTCGCCCTACGCGCTACTCTTTACGCATTACGTTTTACTTGACCACCAGTCTTCTTTGCCTGTTATACCCAAACACCTCAGGTGTATACATCTCCTCGGCTTTAGTTGGTGGCATTGTAAAGTTCCCAAATGTCATTGCTCGTACGAGATAGGAGAAGGTATGCTCACCTGCTCTTAAGGCATCAGCAAACAAAAGAACTTTTTCATCATAGATTTCCCAGTGGTCAAATGTACCCCATGATGGATAGTAATAGTAGTAGTCCTCATACTCACCACCATAATAATCTTCTACATAATATTCATCATAATAGTCCATATTACCATCCATCATTTTGAGGAGTTGTTTGCTTTCAGTATCAAATGATGTATTTATGACCTCAACACCAGCTGGAAGCGGATCATCGACTACTACGAAATTACGTTCTTGGGGTGTAATAATGCTGAGCGTTACCTTGTAGATTTTACCGGCGCTCAATTCATCACCAGAGAGTCCGTCAGCAAGCGGCTCCACCACTTTGAATACTGCGAGACCTTCATCCCGTGGTTTGAGTTCGCGCGTGGGGGCGTAAAGCATGCGCAGACCATAGTATAGTCGTCCGTCACCACTCTTTTCAATATTAACCGGCAGTTTTTTGCCTTTTGTCAGATCACCTAATGGTACTTCTTTTCTTCGTATCTGTAGTTCCCTGCCTTTGAAGATCTCTTTTAGGATTTCCTTATTCTCAAGATAGACAGTTGCCATGAAATTGGGGGTTTGCTTTTCGTAGATTCTAAAATATGTATTGAATGCATCAAAGACATAGATATTTTCTTGAGTTGAACGCCATCGACCGATTTTCCTTTCGGTTACTAACCACTTGATTATCTTTTCTGCATTGGTGAACTCACCACCGGTTTCCAGGAGCGCCTGGAGAATGAGCGCTGTTGTTCTAACATTGGAGTGCCATATCCAAGCCATACCGATTGCATCTGGTTCTTCAAAGTGAGCAGTAGTGGGAGCCATCTTTATTTTATTGAGGATCATCCTCCGTAGTTCTTTCCTGTAATATGAATTTCCGTAGATATGAGCTGATTTCAGCAACAAGGTTTTGCCAAAAAGCGAGATCTGGTCACGTTTTTCAAAAAGTCTGGACATGTAACCGTGGTCGTAGACATCACACAGAACGAGTGAATACAGGATAAAGCATTTGGTGGTGAGTTGAACATTTTTATTATAGGGATATTCCCAATCAACATCGCTGCGGCGCAGTACGTCTTTCAAGTAGTCTATTGCTCTATTGAGCATGTTTGGGTCAACGTAATAGCCTTTCTTTTTTGCTTTTGCGAGCGCATTTACAACATAAGCAGTTAACCATGGTGATGGATACCAGGAATCCGGCCAGAACTTGAAGCCACCATTGTAATGTTGGAAATCTTTGAAGTCTCTTAGAGTATTTTGGACTTCTTTTCTAAGGTCTTTGCCCTTCAGTTCAGAAAGGCCAAAAGAATTGATTAAATCTTCAGCGATGATGAACGGTAGAATCCTCGATGTCTTCTGTTCAAGACACTCATACGGATACTTAATAAGGTATTCAACACCACCTTCAAGTCCGACAAGTGCTGATGACGAAGTTGTAAACTCAATATAGCCAACATCTGGGTATATGTCTTTTGGTACAGTGATTGCTTCAGTGATTTTGTCTATGGTCTGGCTATACAATGCAACAGCTTCGGTCAGACGCGGTGAGATCACCGGTATTTTTAATTCAACGCCATCTGATTCTTGACCCATAGTTACTTTGAATCTGAAGGTTGCTTGACCGACCTCGTGGGCGCGGTACTTAAAGCGTACTTCTTTTTCTTGACCATCAGGGATCTCCAGCGTTTTTTTACTTTCATTAACGAGTGTGATATTATCCGCCGATGCTTCGACTACTACCTTACCAGAAACATTCGTATTATTGTGGACGACAATACCGGCTTCGAATTCATCGCCGAGCCGTGCAAATCTGGGTAATGCTTCAAGAAGTAAGAGCGGTTTTTTCACCCGGATCTTTGAATCACTTGAGCCAAAACAAGAAGCCTTAGTGTGTCCGACTACCATGAGCCGGAAGGTCGTAAGATTATCGGGTAATTTGAAGCGTATTACTGCTTCACCTTTTGAATTCGTATAGATACGAGCATTATAATATGCGGTTGTTAAGAATTCAGAGCGGTAGGCAAAGGGCGCCGCCGCGGCTCCGCCGCCGCCACGGTTCTCGCCTTTTTCATCATAACTTCTTTGACCTATGATATGCAGTCGGCTCTCGGCAGTTTGTACAGAGAGCAGTCTGGAGCCATAGAACATGGGAAATGGGTCTGGTGTTTCAAAACCAATAAGATTCAGTACCCCAACGTCTACTACTGCGAGGATGACCTCTGATTTGACCCCCTGACCTTTATGATCAGCGACCTTCAGTTTCACCGTCACTGAATCTTGAGGCCTATACTCATCTTTGTTAGTAGTAATTGTAATATCAAGATGTTTTGTGCCAGGATCCACCTTAAGATTTGTGTAACCAATTTTAAAAGATGGTTTGCCAATATCCTTACCTGCTTC
This sequence comes from Candidatus Stahliibacteriota bacterium, assembly GCA_030613445.1. GTDB lineage: Bacteria > Hydrothermota > Tepidihabitantia > SM23-42 > SM23-42 > JAUVZL01. The sequence continues at coordinate 5,135 of JAUWLY010000017.1, forward strand.
ATCAAATTTGTCAAAACCTTTTCTACCTTGGATGAGGATAACGGAAACATAGACATTGGGTAAGTAATTTTCATCAATCGCGATTTCAATGAGATCACTCGATCCAATTAGCTCCTGAGTAAATCTGTCAATAATGAACTCACGTTCAATTGTAACTAAGGCAAGGGCTTTTTCATAGGGCGACTTAACGAGTATTTTTGCGACATCTCCAGGTCTGTACTTTTCTTCATCCGGGATAATCTCCACGTGGTCGTCATCGCTTCTTCGCCACGATATATAGCCAGCACCAGTTACGTAAAAGTAAGTACTTGTAATGATTGTATTGTTACGGGAATCCTTACCCTGAGCCTTGATTATGTAGAAGCCAGTTCTTTCAGGCGTAAAGGATTTAGCGACTGCACTTTCGCTGGTTTTCACTTTGAATTTGCTGACAATACTGTCTTTTTTCTCAGTAATCCATTCGAATCTACCTTCAACACCAGCTTTGCGTACACTTATCCACTCCCTTCGGATGATTTCGACGCTAATGTTTTTCCCAACGGTCAATTCACCATCGGGTCTTGTTGTGACAAACTCGAACTGGCTCGATTTTTTTATTTCGATGAACGTTTTCTCAGGTTTTATTCCGATATAATACTCACCACAATGGACCAGGCAATTTGTTCGTCCTGAAAGGGTTTGTCGATTCTGGGCGGTCACAGATCCTTCGAGAGTAAGCAACATTGTTCTTCGCATATCTTCCTGAGTGAGTTTCTTTTGTAGCTTCATCTTGCCATATTGGTCAAGTTCACCAGCATCTGATCCAATAACCCCTTCGAATTCCCAATCTTCATCATCGTACCAATAAGATGGACCAAATCGATAGCCTTTATGACCAGGTGGTGTATAATATGAATGATCAAGGGTTATTGTCCACTCGGCACTCTCTCCGGCCATCGGCCCGCCGTAGAGATAAGTCCCCTTTATTTCGCCCTTGAAATCATCGCCAAAGATGTATTCTTCTTTTTTGCTCTGTGCTCTTACTTCAAATTGTGCAGGTCGGTAAGCTTCGACCCTGAATGAACCGTAGAAATTACGTTTAACACCAGGTAGGTCAGCAGTTATTTCATACCAACCAGTGGGAGCATCTGATGCAATAGGGAGTTTGATATCAAAGGAACCATATTTTGAAACAGTGATTACCTTGCTATATATCTGTTCATCACGCGAATTGTAGATTTCGAGGTCAACGCTTTTAACACTACGGGATATCCGCCATTTGCCCTTATGTTTTTCTCTTAGGATACCCTTGATGTAAACATCTTCGCCGCTTTTGTAGATACCCCGCTCAGTGAAGATATAAGTCTGATACTTCTCTGGTTCAGGACGCCAGTCATATGAGATACCAAACTCATATGGATAAACACCAGTGCCTTCATCTGACACAATAAATGTTTCATCATTACTGCTTCTGGCAAATACCCAAATCCGTGGTTTGTTCCAGTCGTTCTCGGGGACTAGACCTAATGGCTTCCACCCTGGTGTTTGGACCAGACCGTCCTGGTCAGTTTTGCCTTGCCAGAGCACGCGATTTTTATCATCACGTAATTCGACTTGCGCATTGTAGAGGGGTTGGGCATCTTTCAAGGTCGTAACCCACACTAGATTATTTTCCGATGAGAATTTAGCGGAAATGCCGATATTTGTTACCTGGAGCAAGCCTCGGTAATATCGTCGACCATAGCGGAGTTCTTTGTATGCATCGATCTCAAAGAAAACATAGCCAGCGTCTTTGTTTCGTAGAACATCCTTAAGTTCAAGTGGCACCGTGATTCGTTTGTTTCTTTCACCATTGATTTTCCATCTTTCATTAATGTCATAATTAAACACTGGATTATACTTGCGCCATCCATAAAATACATTACTACTAAGGACCGTGGGGATTATCTCACTTCGTTCCAGAAGCGCCATTTTTTTTCCAACCCGGTTTACATTAATAACAGTAATTGGATGTCGCTTTGCTGAATACGATTCAACGATGCCGCGACCAGTAGCTATTTTAATCTGGGGTTGGTAATCTGTTGTTTTGAACGTCGCGACGATATCCTCACCGAGTTTATTGTTGAAACGGTCAGTCAGTTCTTTATCAATAAACACTTGATATTTAGTATCGGGTTTAAGATCTATATAGACGTAGAGTCGCGTTGAGGAATGCGTCCAGTTCTTATAATGCTCAGGTATTTTTATTTCCGGGTTAAATTTGATGTGTTCGATAAAATCCTGGTATACCACGGGGTTGCTGAACTCGAACCTTACTGATTCCTGAGGGTCTTGTATAGTATTATCAAGACCTTCAAATCTGAAATAGTTAAAGGTTCGAAAGATTATGGTTCGTTCATGTTCCATACCATAGTCACCTGAAGCTCCGGGTAAACCCTCGAGCAACTTAATCATCACCTCAGTTTCAATTGGCAGGTCGCGGTCTGGGTTGATAACGATCGTTCTTTCTGATTGCCAGTAGGCACCGATTTTCTGTTTCTCTTTGTCACTCATGAATCGTGTTTTAAATGAGACTGGTTTTTCAAAACTCTTTTCGTCGCGCACGAGTAACTTGATAAAGGATTTCACTTTTCCTGGTGACATCGGTTGATTGAAAAGAAGATAAATTTTGTGGTCCAGCTCGACCCATTTCTGATTGTGATATGGGTTCGAAGTATTGAGCTGTGGTCGTGCGGTAGTGAACTGCCAGGTGTAGTCTTTTTTGAGCTGGGTTCCGGTCAAGGATTTTGTGCCTTTAGGAACCGTGCATGTGTATTGGGTTCCACCGACCAATGGTTGATCCGGAATAAAAAATACGGTGGATGTCCCGCGCCATCTGAATCTGCCTTTAATGTCCGGTTTGATTTCAAGTGGTCCATTCTTTTCAAATTCTGGTACGCCTTCGAGGGGAACCATCGGTTGATTAAAGGAGACGAGTATTTCGCCTACTTCACTCAGTCCTTCGGTTCCGCCTTCCGGTGTTACATAGAGGACTTCTACGTCTCTTTTTTGTCCTTCCGGAATTTCAAAACCAGCTTGAAAAGCTTTCTTTTTTTGACATGATAACGTGAACGCTATAAATATTGATATAAACAATATAAATGATTTTTTCATACTACCTCCATCGGATAGTTTAGCGAAAAAATGGATACTGTCAACAAAAACACCACCTTATACAATTGCAGTTTGCCCAATTTACCCCGTTAGATACATGGTGGTTTTAATAATGCGGAGTTTCGACGGAGACAGTTATCTAACGGGGTGAATTGGGCGATGCCTGATAAATCAGGCAACTACAGGAGTATGTAGTCCGCCGATTTATCGGGAGTGGTTTCAACCGACTGCAGTCGGCTTGATTTATTAGGTTTGTGATGCACTCTCGCACTCTGGTAATTACGAGAATGCAAGAGTGGTGTTATTGTAGTGACAGAGTTGAAGTGACTTTACATTAATGTAAGGGGAATTTGTAATTCAGCGGATAGTTAAAACTTCTTCAAATCCTCTTTTGTAAATGTCCACTCAGGTGTGTATAGGATATCGCCAAAATCCAGTTTATACCAGGGGCTCAAATCCGGGTCATTTAGGTTCTTTAGAATGTGGATGTCCTGGGCAGGCATATAACTCTGGCTAAGCAGGAATACTTTTTCACCGGTTCGGGGGTTTATCGCCATATCAGTGACCAGGACTGCGTGGCCGGGAAATCCGCCCTGGATAAATATGTCACCGATCACCATATCACAGTGGTTTTCAATACATTGCGTCTCCTGACTTAGCGAGTAAGTTCCAGCGTATGCAAAAATGAATTTTAGATATGCACGGAATGTATCATACGAAGAATCTGAAGCCGCACGTTTGTGCCAGGTTACAGTATTACCGCTGACTAATGGTCGATACCCTGAAATCCATTTTCTGAAGCCAACTGCATCACCATTGGTTAGATCAAAAGTGATATTGTCAAGATCGTTTTTTGAAAACGAATATTCTGCATAAAGTCTGATTATCGCATCAGCACATTGCTGCAGGTCTTCCTGACCGACGTTTATATCAATTACTGCATAATGCCCATCTTGATATGATTTCTCAGTACCATTATACAGGTATAGCTGTGGATTACCTGGTTTCAATGGTAAGTGTCTTAGCCAATCTTCAAAAGAGCCGAGAGGATAGTATGTCCGTTCATAGTCTGCTGGTGGTTCAAGCCTATTGAATAAGCAATTTTGTGCATCATGCACATCGAGCCACGGATACCTATTTATTGCCAGGTGATTGTTCGAATAAATATACTGCCCCCTTAGGTTAACTCGATAACTCAATTTTCGGTGTGTTGCCGTGAAGATATCATAGCCTTGTCGCAAATTATGCCAGAATTTCAAAAGTGAAGTGTCGTTGTCTGCAGCTTGTGTGAGCTCTGACCAGCCCTGCTTATCCAGCTTGCTGGGAAAGATATAAACTGGAATTCTCTGTTGACCATTAGACTTCGTATCGACACAGATTATGTACAGTTCTTCGATTGATTCATCGCCGATCGGAATACAACCGATAGTTACACAACTGCCGTGAATACGTATTTCATTGCCGAGACTGCCATCTTTTCCTAAAATGCTGTCTGATTGATTAGGATAGTTGATCTTCATCGACAAATGAAAATTAGAATACGGATTAAAGTGACTGATATAATAAAACCCTTCAGGTATTTGAAGGTCGCCTTGTATGCGCTTTGGTCCGAGCGTACCGGAAAATGCAGTAAATGGATATTGTTTGATAAAGAGAAAAGTTTCACTGGTGTCAGAGCGTACCCATAAATTAACCAGTCGTTCTCTTTTATAGGCAACTATTAGTATTTCCTCTGATGGGTAAACTAATCCTTTTGTTTGGAAGAGTGAATCAATATCGTGTTCACTGTTCTCTCGAGCTTGGCGCACCCGCGGGTAGCGATTTTGTACATCCTTAAATATACCTTGTCCTGTAACAATTTGAGGGATGAGGAAGAATATTACTACTATCAAAACAGAAAACATTCTATTTTGAAAGATCAACTAATTCCTTCACATACTTCAGAAGCTCATCATGCTTTCGTTTAAGTTCAAGGTACATACGTTTGTAATCAGCTTCTTGTTTCTTTTTCTGTTTTTTTTCTTTCGGTCCTTTTTTCTCCTCGGACAGCATTTTCTTCATCAACGGGATTATTTGCTCTACGTCTCTGGTCAATTTTCCAATCTTCAGATTCTCTATTGCCTCGAGGAACCCTTCTTCTTCAAGCCACTTTCGATGATCTTTTGGTGTTTCTGACTCCTCGCCTTTTAACCACATCTCAGTAGCCTTGTTGATATCAGCGATGACCTCTGGATACAGTTCTCTTATAGCCATAATATATCGCTCGGGGAAACTTGTGTCTTCACCATCAAACTTAATAATTGAACAGTGTACTTTGTTCTTCTCAAATTCTTCCTTGATTTTTTCATCACCCTTTCTGTAAAGCACCAGAATGGGAGGGATTTCTATATAGAGCTTCTGGCAGAGCCGAAAGAGCGTTCCTCGTAAGAGTATATCTTTAAACATACGAATACTTGCTATAATAATATTTATTCTATTTTTAAACTTAGCGATCATCTCCAGTGTCTCAGGGTAAGAACCAATAGCGAGAATTCTTTCACGACTCAAAAGATCACAAAGGCGTTTTCTGATACCTTTATTTGGTTCGATCAAAAGGATCATAAGTATGGCAATTATAGAAACAGAATCTTGATTGTCAAGGACGTACAATCGAACACCGTCTCATTTTGTCATTTTGTTAATTGACAAAATGAGAAAATGATGTCATCCGTATATTCTAATAAGAAGCGATTGGTGCTGAAGTTGACTGACTATTGTATATGGTACTACATGTGCTTAATATAAAGCCATCCGTTCTTTCAGGAATTCAGGAGAGAGCTTACCTTCTGAAACAAGTCTTCTTTTTGACTGTTCCATGTTTTGCATGCCCAGTTGGCGTCCGGTTTGTATGATTGATTCTATCTGGAATATCTTTTTTTCTCTAATAAGATTACGCACTGCCTGAGTTGCGATCATTATCTCGAATGCTGCGACACGTCCAGGTTTGTCCATTCGTGGGTACAGTCGTTGGGCGATTACCGCCTGAAGCGATTCTGAGAGCTGTGTCGTTATCTGGTCTTGTTGTGTCATTGGGAAGACATCTATGACTCGGGTGATTGTTTTTGGCGCACTTGAAGTATGGAGAGTTCCAAAGACCAAGTGTCCTGTTTCAGCCGCAGTAAGTGCGAGGGCGATTGTCTCCAAGTCCCGCATTTCACCGACCAATATGTAGTCAGGGTCTTCTCTGAGGGCGCTCCTCAAGGCATCAGCAAATGAATGGGTATTACTTTTTACCTCACGTTGATTGACAACGCATTTTTTTGAAGAGTGGATGAATTCAATAGGATCTTCAATGGTTATTATATGACCATCTTTATTGCTATTGACATAATCTATCATTGTGGCGATGGTGGTAGATTTCCCGCTGCCGGTAGGTCCGGTTACGAGAATAAGCCCATAGTCCAAATCGATTAGCTCTTTAATTATTTTTGGCAGACCGAGTTCTTCAATTGTGAGCATATCATGGGGTATGTTTCTGAAAACCCCGCTAAGTCCTTGTCGCTGATGAAAGACATTTACTCGAAATCGTCCTATATCAGGGAGGTCAAGGGAGAAATCAATTTCATGATCTTCTTTGAGAGTAGTGATCTGTTCCTTAGTGAGTATTTGGTCTATTAGATTCTGTGCAGTCTCTTGGCTGATGGGTTTTCCATTTAGATTTTTCATTGAGCCATTGACTCGTAACATAATCGGTGAGCCAGCACTAACATGAAGATCACTCGCTTTCATGTCAACCGTGCGTTGCAGTAATTGTTGCATTTCATTCATTATTCTTCATCTTCCTTTTTAATAGTCATGATAATTTCAAGAGGTGCTTTTTTTATCGTTACCTTACCCAACTCATCAATGAATTCAATAGTTGCCTTTTCGGTCACGATCTTAACAGCTGTCTTGTCAACTTTCTGTTGTCCCAGACTTTCTTCCATTTGCTCAGATAGGAAAAATTTGTTCAGCAACTGTTCGATTTTATGAGGGTCAGCACCTGAGGTAACCACCTCTTTTGTGGTGAAGCGCTTAACCTCTTTTGTGGCTGTTGTATCAGTAGGGTCGCCTAAGGCGACGTATATCTTGTCTTCAGTTTCGTAAAGCGGTAATATGCTGTTATCATACAGTACATTTTCTGCGAATGTGCTAATGAGTCTCTTGTCCAACATCTCAGATCGGATTTCTACAAACGGTATATCGATTTGTTCACTAAGCATCCAAACTAAATCTTTTGAAGACAGGTGACCTAACTTAATAAGAATTTCACCGAGTTTTGTCTCTTGTTCTTTTTGCAGTACAAGAGCCTCTTTCAGTTGGGCTTCAGTAATTATACCGTTTTTGACGAGAAGCTCGCCAATGCGGGGTTTCATCTACGTACCGATGAGTTCAAGCACTTTAGATTTAAGTGCCTTCATGTCGATCGGTTTCGTAAAGAAAGCCGCCACATCCGACGTAGTTACTACAACATCATCCTTCATCAGCCGGTAGGCAGAGCAGATAACTATGGGTATTGATCTATTTCTTTCTCGGATACGTTCAATTGCCTCAAAGCCATGTGTCCTCGGCATCTTTATGTCGATAATGAGTAGATCAAAGGGTTCTTTCGTAATCATTTTCACGGCCTCGCGACCATCAGATGCTTCGATTACATCGTACGTGTCATTTAGCGTCTCACTGAGCAATAATCTGATCGATTCCTCGTCGTCACAAACCAAGATTCTTTTTTTCATTTGGCAAATTATATGGTCATACTAATACAAGGCAATGATGGAAAGTGCTTATTTCCGCATAGGTATAATTACTGGGGGGCAAATCTTGAATAGTGAATAAGGTTTATTCAATTTTCTTAAGATTTGCCTAAATTTCTTGCCGCATTTTTGTAAGATTTAACCCCACTGGCGAATTTGAAATCTTTATTTTTGAATAGTTTTATGCAGGTATCAACAACATCGGGGTCGTATAATTTACTTTTATTTTGCGTTATTTCCTCCAGTGCTTTTTCGATACCTGGTGCAGGGCGATAGGGGCGATCTGAAGACATTGCTTCTATGACGTCTGCAACTGCCAAAATTTTCGATTCCAAGAGAATGTCTTTGTCAGTTATTCCCATAGGATAACCTGAGCCATTCATCCTTTCATGATGTTGGTGTACAATTTGGGTAATGAGCCACGGGAATTTTATGGTTTTTAATATTTCATAGCCGGTGCCAGGATGAGTTTTAACGATCTTCATTTCTATCTCACTTAGTTTTGTTGCTTTATTGAGAATGTCTTCAGGCACTTGCGTTTTGCCAACATCATGGATCAATGCAGCCATTTTTATGCCTTTTATCTGGTCTTCTGTAAGATTCATTTCTTTAGCAATAGCCTGAGCAAGCTCTGAAACTCTTTTTTGGTGACCTGCAGTATATGGATCTCTCATTTCAACAATAGCAGCTAAGGTATTAATAGTATCTTCCAGGGCTTTCTGAAATTTACCGAAACTATTCTTCAATTCTAATACGGTATATCCCCGTTCGATAGCATATTTTATAGAGCGTACAAGTAGATTACTATCTATTTGACTTTTAACCAAACAATCCTGAGCACCTTCCCGTATTGCCTTCACAGCCAAATTTTCAGTATCGCTATCAATTAGCACAATAATTGGTACTCCTTGTGCTTGTGCATATACCTTTTTAAAAACTTCGAAATACCTACGATGTTTAAGATTTAAATCTAATAACACAACATCAACAATCTCAGATCCAAGGTGCTTTAATCCAGTGCTGAGTGTTGCGACATGCACCACCTCAAACCTATGTGTGTTTGTTTCCTTTATCATGTCTTTCACTGACTGACTGATTTGGATGTCGTCAGCAATCAATAATACCTTTACAATGTCTGATTTGAGAACGTATTCTGTCCTGCTCGGTTTATCGAGAGCAATTTCTTTTGGTTCTATTGTAGTGACACGTGGACTTTGCTTGAAGATTTTCTGCTTATACATGAGTTTATCTGCTTGTTCTAGCAATTCATCGATAGAGCAGGGATTGCTGGGATCATAATATGTTGTGCCAATACTAAGTGATAGTTTGTAATCATGTTTTTGCTTTTTATTATATGTATCAAAATTTTTCCGCAGACGCTTGATGAACAATTCTGCACTGTCCTTTTTTGCCTCGACTGCGCAGATAGCAAATTCATCACCACCAAGGCGTCCGATGATATCTGATTTCCTGAAGCTGTTTCTACAGATTGCGGCAACAGCTTGCAGTGCAATATCGCCTTCATGATGACCAAGATTATCATTGATCCATTTCATTTTGTCGAGGTCGGCAAATAGTATATAAAAGCCTTTTTTTGCACGATCTGCAAGTTGAACCTGCCGCTTGGTCATTGTGAAAAACCCCCGACGGTTATATAAACCAGTGAGTTGATCAATCAATGATTGCTTACGCAAATCTGTTTCCATCTTCTTACGCTGCGTGATTTCATATACAAAGATGCGTGCGAGTTTGCTTGCTGGAAAGTAGCATATCTTCTCTTCATATATAGAATTATTTACTTCAACCTCTCGTGTGAGTGAGTCGTTTCCGTGATTTTTTATGGTTTCTACTACATTGATGATATCTTTCAGAATCGGGTTATTAAGACCTTCACTAATGATGTCTGGGAATCTATCCTTCGCCGCCGGGTTCAAATAGGATATGTTGCCATTGAGATCAGTTTCGATGACCGGAATCGGGTTCTTCTCCGGAAATGAGGTGAGTTGAATAATTCGTTTTTCCATTTGCTTATGTTCAATTGCCTCACTCAAAGTTTTTGTGATATTATCAAGCAGGTGGCGTTCTTCTTTTGTAAAAGGTCCTTCATCTAATTTTGGCCGGGATTTAGTGTAATATACCTCGATACTGCCCTGTTTTTTGCCATCGATAATTATAGGGCTTGTTTGTTTCCAGCGGGTTTCGCGAAATGGCAATGTCCTGAATATTCTATACTTATAACAGATTTTTGCACGTGTGATTTCTGGATATTGCCAGCCAGTTGGGATAATCACCGTAACATCTTTAAGAACATCCTCCAGCTTCTTTCTGCTATGGGAGGACCTAATAATTCCGTACATACATTGTAATTCCTTTATTCGCTTATACATATCATGCATTAACCTCTTGTGTTCTTCCTTCTCATGCCTTTGTTGTGTAATATCTCTAAAAAATCCCATTAGATATGTTGTGCCTTCGATCTGAATGGGGGTTGAATTGATATCGGCAAAGAAAACACTTCTGTCTTTTCGTTGTACAGGGATGTTTTGTGCAAGCTCAATCTCACGTCGCATCTGTTTTTCCAACTGCTCAATAATATGGGGGAGATGTTCCTTTGGATGGATATCCGAAACAGTCAATTTTTTTAATTCATCTAAATTGTATCCCAACATTTGAAGGATTTTTGGATTGCCAATATGGAATCTTTGGGTCTTTGCATTTACAATTAATATGCCATCGGTTGCATTTTCAAAAATAGTCCTGAACTGTCTTTCTGTTTCTTGTAATTCTTTGTTTGCTTGGTGTTTGTGAAGGGCTATTTCAATATTCGTGTATAACTCAATATTGTCAAAGGGTTTTGTTATATAGGCATATGGTTTGGCAGCCTTTGCTCTCTGTAGAATCTTGTTACTACTAAATGCGGTGATGAAAATAATGGGTATATCAAAATCCTTGTGTATTCGTTTAGCAGTTTCTATGCCATCCATTTTTCCTTTTAATACAATGTCCATAAGAATCAAATCAGGTTGCTCTTTTTTAGCTTCTTTAATTGCATCTCTACCTGAATTTACAATAGCGGTAACAGCATATCCTTTACTCTTCAGTGTTTCCTGCATATCTTTCGCAACGATCATCTCGTCTTCAACTATAAGGATTTTCGCAGGTATTTTTTTCTTACTATTTAGAACATTCTTATTCATTTCTTGAAGGTAATTGTGAACTTGGTTCCTTTACTTCTGCTGAGTCTAACTTTGCCATGTAGTTGTTCAGTTAGAGCATATACTAGTTGGAGCCCTAATGATTCAGTATTTCTGTAATCAAGATTCTCGGGTAACCCTTTGCCATTATCCTGAATACTTAGTACATGGTCCTTTTTATTGGTATGGAAGTCAATCGTGATACAACCTTTCTTATCATTTGAAAACGCGTGCTTAATAGAGTTGGTTACTAGTTCGTTTATGATGAGGCTACACGGTATCGCTCTATCAATATCCAACGTAATTTTTTCCACTTCAATACGTAGTCCAATTCTAGATGCTACACTATATGAGCGCAACAAATGAGCGGATAGATTCTGAATGTATTCTCTGAAATCAATATTTACAAAATCTTGTGATGTATATAGTTTCTCATGTATTAGTGCCATTGTTTTAATACGATCTTGTGTTTGTTTGAATAGACTTTTGTCTTGCTCATCATTCAGATACTTTGTTTGTAAACTAAGTAGACTATGGATTGTCTGTAGATTGTTTTTAACCCTGTGGTGTATTTCCTTTAGAAGCATTTCTTTCTCTTTGAGCGATGTTTTTATTTGAGCCTCCGTTTGCTTCTGCTCGGTTGTCAATTTCTTCGATTCAGTGATTCTTTTGCGTAATCGAGCAAGTTCTTCTATAAGCTGCTCTTTTGTTTTACTTTTATCCCTCGTCATTTTGTCAAGTGTCAAACCTGCCCTCGTTATCGTGCTATAATGGGGATTTGACCCCATTTGTTTTCAAATTAAAATCGAAATTATATTGTTTGAATAATTGAATACATGTATCGACTACCCGGGATTCATATAATATACCACGATTCTTTTTAATCTCATC
>JAUWLY010000038.1 GCA_030613445.1 Candidatus Stahliibacteriota bacterium
TTTTATGATATTTCTAATTATTTTTTATTTATTAAAACTGATAATTTTTTTGTTGTTAATTATTTTTTGTTTTTTGTATTTACTGTCTACTCCCTACTCCCTACTCCCTACTATCTTTCTACGTTCCTATTTCCCAGGAAGCCAGATATCTTTTTTGTTCAGGTGTCAATTTATAAATTTTTATGGACATTGATTTGAGTTTAAGTTTTGCAATCCTTTCATCTATTCTCAAAGGAAGTTGATAAACTCGGTTCCCGAGTCGGGGATTATTCAGTATATACTCTACAGCTAATGCCTGGTTAGCAAATGACATATCCATAACCATTGCAGGATGTCCCTCAGCCGCGGCAAGGTTGACTAACCTTCCCTGTGCTAATATATAGATATGCCTTCCATTTTTCAGTGTATGTTCTTCACAGAAATCTCTGATCATCCTTTTTTTCTTGGTGATCTTTGCCAAACCCCGTTTATCGATTTCAACATCAAAGTGACCGGAATTACAGATAATCGCACCATCTTTCATCTTCAGCATATGCTCTTTTCTAATCACCTTGATATCACCGGTGACTGTAACGAACACATCGCCGATTTTTGCAGCATCAGCCATGGGCATAACCATATAACCGTCCATTCGTGCCTCAAGTGCTTTGACCGGATCAACTTCAGTCACGATAACCTGAGCACCGTGACCTTTTGCCCTCATTGCCAAACCTCTACCGCACCAACCATATCCGCCAACGACAAAATTACTACCACTGATCAAGATATTCGTTGCCCGTAAAATACCATCAATAGTTGATTGCCCGGTGCCGTAGCGGTTATCAAAAAGGTGCTTGGTCAAAGAATCGTTCACCGCGACTATAGGAAAATTAAGCACGTTATCACGCTCCATCTGTTTTAATCGTATCACACCGGTCGTTGTTTCTTCGGTAGCGCCAAGAACCCCTTTTATTTTCTTCTTGTGTACTGTTGAGATAAGATCAGCACCATCGTCGATCAGGACTTCTGGTTTGCTTCTAAGCACCCGGTACATATTCTCGTAGTACGCCTTGCGTGACTCACCATTACGTGCGAAGACGCCAATCCCATCCTTGGCCAATGCAGCAGCTACATAATCCTGGGTCGACAAAGGGTTAGAAGCGCTCAGGAACACCTCAGCTCCACCTGCCTTTAGCGTACGCACTAGATTAGCAGTTTCTGTAGTTACGTGCAAGCAACAAGCTATGCGGCGGTTTTTCAGGAGTTTTTCTTTCTTAAATCTCCGCCTGATAATTCTGAGTACTGGCATCTTAGCTTCTGCCCAATCTATCTTCCTATTCCCCTCCAGAGCAAGCTTAATATCCTTAATATTGAACTTCATTTTCCTCCTGTCGATCATCCGATACCGGCTTCACGTTTTATCGCATCAGCCATATCACAAATCTCCCAGGTAAAACCTTGTTCCTCACGACCGAAATGACCGTAACAAGCAGTGCGCTTATATATCGGTCTACGGAGTTTCAGTTTATCAATGATACCTTGCGGTGTAAAATCGAAAAGTTTTCTGAGGATTGTTACCGCTTTCGAATCTTCAATTTTTGCAGTGTCAAATGTCTCAACCGCAATTGATGTCGGCTCAGCTACTCCTATTGCATAAGAAAGAGCGACCTCAACCTTCTTACAAACACCTGAGGCAACAAGATTCTTCGCTACGTACCTAGCCATATAGGATGCTGAACGATCGACTTTTGTCGGGTCTTTCCCAGAAAAACATCCACCACCATGATGAGCAATACCACCGTAAGTATCAACAATGATCTTCCTTCCGGTTAAACCTGTATCACCCTGAGGTCCACCGATGACAAATCGACCTGTCGGGTTTATGAGAATTTTGGTTCGGTCATCGATCAACTGGTTTTTTACAGCCTCTTTGATCACCAACTTCTTAATGTCCTCGTGAATCTTCTCATTGCTAACATCAACATGGTGTTGTGCAGAAACAAGTATCGTATCCACCCGTAATGGTTTCCCTTCTTTGTCATATTCAATCGTGACTTGAGCTTTCCCATCAGGATGCAGATAATTGACAATGTTGGCTTTTCTTATTTCCGCAAGCCGCCGGACCAGAGCATGAGCAAGCATCAAAGACATTGGCATAAGCTCGGACGTTTCATCAGTAGCGAAACCGTACATCATCCCCTGATCGCCCGCACCGCCGATATTCACACCCATCGCAATATCACCGGATTGCGCTTGAATTGCCGATACTACAGCACAAGTTTCAGCATCAATACCCATATCTGTATCAGTATACCCTATCTCATATAATAATGAACGTACAATATCAGCGATCTCGACATAACACTCAGTTGACATCTCGCCCGACACAAAAATCAGCCCTCGGGTTGCCAAAACCTCTATGGCAACTCGGCCAAACGGATCTTTTTCTAAAACTGCATCCAGGATGGCATCTGCCACCTGGTCGCATATTTTGTCAGGATGTCCTTCAGTTACTGATTCAGAAGTTATAAAATAATTGGTCATTTGCCTCCTTTTGGAATTATAACCTATTATCTGCAGAAATCAAGCCCCATATTGAGGTCATAAGTCGAGCATCTTGACATCGATAATATTCACATTATAATGGACACAGGAAAAATATGGCCAATTTGCTATTCACACTACTTATGATAAGTGGCATCAGTGGTAAGATCCAGGGGGTTGTCAGAGACGAAGCTACAAAAGAAACCATACCTTACGCTGACGTGATTATTCTCAATACTGATATAGGTACTGCCACCGATGATAATGGACGTTTCTACATTCTTAATGTAGCGCCAGGTATTTATACAATTGAGGTTTCTTATATGGGCTTTCAGTCTAAGCGCATCACTAATGTAATCGTGGAAGTCGACCAAACTGCACGCCTGGATGTCACGCTGGAACAAACGACCATTGAAATACCGCCCATAACTGTAACCAGTGAAATACCAGTGGTCAAGAAAGACATGGTCGGCACAACCTATATAATAAGGAAGACTGAATTGCCCCACCTACCCGTTGATTATGCAACCGAGCTGATAGGTTTCCAGCCAGGGGTAGCTCGTTCTGACACAGCAATATACGTACGCGGTGGTCGGGCAACTGAGGTTCAGTATATGATCGATAATGTCCCGATTGTCGATCCCCAAACCGGAGATCTGGCGATCAGTGTTTCAAAAGGGATCGTTGACGAAATCATCTTTTTGCCTGGTGGATTTGATGCAGAATACGGCCACGCCATGTCCGGGGTAATCAATCTTATCACGGCATTCCCTGAAAATAAGCTTCACGCAAAAGCATATGCAAAAACTGAAAGAATCATGCCATTCTATTATGATTTTGGCTATGAAAATTATCTTACTTCAATCCATCTTCCAATATCAAGACGATTCAAAGGATTAATTTCACTCGATATAATGCATACTGATGACTGGGATCCAAAACTCTATATTCTACCGCATAAGCAACGGGACGATTATTCATTATACGGCAAATGGCTGTTCGCGCCGTCTGGCAAACTCAGTTTTGGTATAAGCGGTGCGTTATCACGGACCCAATTCGACCGGTATAATTCAGAATGGAAATTCAATTTGGATAATTACCGTTCCGACATAAGAAAGGGCAACCTGCAGTCTTTTAGTATCAGCTATTTACCAAACACACGTTATCTTTTCAATTTGACTCTTAGCAGGCTGTATACACAAAGGATTTATGGTGTACGTGAACCCGGGACATATGGTCGTTTTGATGATTTCTTGTTTCGTAACTACGAAACACTCAAATGGCCACGCGGTGGCATTAACAACCCCTTTGGTGCAAGTTACTGGGCGATACTATGCGAAGGCGATTATTATGAATATCAAAACAAGACTTCTGAGATTATGAGGGCTAACTTCGGCATTAATTTGCAGATCCACGAGTATCATGAGATTAAAACTGGTTTTGAATACACTGACCAGGTCTTTGATAATTTCTCGTATTTTGTCAGTGATACAGTGTATCAGCTTATCGATGAGTACCAGTATCAGCCCAATGAATATGCATTGTATCTACAAGATAATATTGATTTTAAAGGATTGTATGCTAAGATTGGCTGTCGAATCGACTATTTTGAAAAAGACCCGAATGCCATGATCGAAACCAATACATCTGGTGATACCACAATATATACGATCAACTATCAAGGGCCAATAATCGTCGTATCACCCCGTCTTGGTGTTTCTTTTCTGGTAACCGACAAATTTCTCTTAAGAGCCAATGTTGGAAGGTATGTCCAACCACCGCTGCGCGATTATCAGTACGGCTACTATAGCCTGTTGCCTTTACCATCGTACCTCGACGTACCAGCGATAGGCAACCCCACACTTGGACCAGAAAAAACGATTAGCTTTGAGATAGGTCTCCAGGGTGAAATACGTCCGGATTTAAACACCACAATCAATACTTTTTATAAAGATGTATCCGACCTCACTGGAACACGTTATGTACCAGCATTACCAGCTGGTTATCACATGTACTTCAATGTTGAATATGCAAACATCAAAGGGGTGGAGGCAATTTTGGAATTCATAAAACCGGCATTTACCGGTAAAATTTCTTATACGCTATCCTGGGCACGCGGCACAAGTTCCTACGCATTTGAATATGCTGATACAACCATCACACAACCAGCAGAAGAGTATGACCTTGATTTTGACCAACGCCACAGGATTTTCATGCAAGGTGTGGTAAGCCTTCCTCTAAAAACGCAATTGTACGTTTTCGGTTATTTGGGTAATGGTTTTCCCTATACACCACCTGGACCTGAAGGAAAATATGAGGAAAGAAACATTGAACAACTCACATTTCAAAGACAGATTGATTGTGTACTATCAAAATCGTTGTCCATGGGACCGTTTAGCCTTACAATGGATTTTGAAATAATGAACCTCCTTGATCATCGGTATGAAAGCGCTGCACATTTTCCAGTAATCCCCTTGTCAATGATAGAGCCGGAAGATTTTGAACATGGACCGCCCTATATAGATATTCACAATGCCTACTATCACCCTGGCGCAGACGTGAACCACAATGGTCTTGTAACACCTGATGAAGAATATCAGTCTTTCCGGGAGCTAATTCAAGCAAGCGATGATTGGGTCAATGCTTATACATCGCCGAGAAGGGCAAGGCTTGGTATAAGCTTGAGTTTCCAATAAGGAGGTGACAATATCGTGAAGTTATTTTATACAATCTTGAAATTGGTGTTTGCAGTAATCATTGTCATGCTAATCAATTTTAATCCCGGGTGTAAGGACCCACATGACTTTGAGCCTGTTTTTGATTCCTTGACCTCGCCACCTGAAGCACCACAGCTCCTTTCGCCACCCCATGATACAGTATTTCGGTATGATATGTGGTGGCCGTACCCTAATGACATTGACTTCGAGTGGACAGGTGTTGAGAACCCAGAATATTATGAACTCATGATAAGTACTGACCCTAATTTCCCGGGCGAGCCTATTCAGGCACCAGACACGCTATACACTGTTGCATTCAACCAAAATGGTATATGGTATTGGAAAGTAAGAGGCTACAATCAATCATGGACCTGGTATACTGAATGGTCTGAAACGTGGAGTTTTATAACTTCTTACTCTCCAACAGATTGAAGAAGCATATTTATCTTTCCGGGCCCTAATTGAGGCAAGTGATGATTGGGTCAATGCCTATACATCGCCAAGGAGGACAAGATTACTCGGTTTACTAATTGGTCAGAAGTTTGCTATTTCAGAGTCTGGTGGTCTGTTGAATAACATGTTTGCCAATCTAAAAGCAGCCGAACCAGTATTCTTGCGAAATCTGAAAATCTACCCTATCAAAGGAGACAATGGTAACGGTTTTACACTAACGACGATCGAAGAGGCAATCAATGCCGGTGACGCAGAATTCCGTGAACTCGATACACCAGACGTTAATGAAATACTCTTCATAAACCGCGGGAACACCCCGGTTTTAATGCTCGACGGTGACGAGATCACTGGTGCTCTGCAAAATCGCATAATCTCGAAATCAGATATTGCTGAACCCAATTCGACTCATCGGATTTCTGTAATATGTGCTGAAGAAAACAGATGGGATGAAATTGGTGGGTTTAAAACAGGGTATTGTTCTTATCCAGGTTTGCGCGCCCTGCTCACGAAAAGCCGACAGACAAAAGGGGATATACAAAAAGCAATCTGGAAAGAAATACAGCGTAAAATGACTGTTACTAAAACTCGTTCGGCAACCTCGTCAATGCACGATATCTTCGAAAATCTTGCAGAAGAAATCAACCGGTATATTGAAGATTTCCAAAGTCTGAATCATAATACTATCGGTCTTATCGGCACGACTGGTAACCGTATCCTTGGTTGTGATATATTCCAGAACCCAAAGATCTACCAAAAATGCGAGACCAAACTTGTTAGAAGCTATGCGCTGGATGCCATTGAATATTTGCATAAGGAAAATGGTCACCTTGAAGTAGAGAAATTCTTAAACGCCACTCTCGCCGCCCTCAACAAAAATGAATCAAAGACAAAAACCCAGAATATTACAATCAAAGCTGACGGCTTGTTAGGACAAGCAACTGTATATCAAAATAGTATAGTCCACTTGTCAGCTTTCCCGGTATAAGAGGAGTGTGGCTTAATCCAAAATATTTTGAGTATTTGGATTTTGAAATTAGATATTGTTTGGGATTTGTGACTTGGAATTTGGGATTTAGCCGAACGTAGCGAGGCTCAAGGTGCTTTTTAAAAAACTCGGCAAGTACGAAATTCTTGATTGGCTCGGTGGTGGTAGGTTTGGCGACGTATTTTTAGCACACGATACTATACTCGATAAAGATTTCGCCCTAAAAATATCGAGAATGAGAAAAGAAGAAATCGCTATGCTCAAGGACGAGGCAAAGCTACTCGCATCACTTAATCATCCTAATATCGTCAGATTTTACAATATCGACTTCATCGACAACAAATTTGCACTGGTCATGGAGTTCATAAAAGGCAGCACTTTGAGAGAGATCATTAGTGACGAGGGTCTCGGTATTGAAAAAGCCGTGAGCATTACTGCCCAAATCCTCGATGCTATCCGCTATGCTCATAAGAATGGTGTATTGCACCGTGATCTAAAACCCGAAAATATCTTGCTCACTCAAAAAGACCAGAAAAAGTTTGTTAAGGTTGCTGATTTTGGTCTGGCACGTTTTATCCGCGCTGGATCGCTTTCCGCATCAACCGCGGGTACGCCTATTTATATGGCACCTGAGGTCTGGAAAGGTAGCTATACTGAAAAGAGTGATATCTGGTCCATCGGTACTATTCTCTACGAATTGCTCACTGGCACACCACCCTTTTTAGCTGATAGCCTTAATGCATTACGCAAAAAAATCGAAAAGACTAATTATCTTATGCCCACTGTATTGCGAACTCAAATACCACAGTATATTGAAGATGCTATATTGAAATGTCTTAGTCTAACCCCTGAATCAAGACCCGATGCCAATGAACTCCTAAAAACAATTACCAGAAAAGGCAAGGCCATCAAGGTCGTGAGCAGTATTAACCTCCCGGCAAAACAAGCAAAACCCATAAAATTAACGCCGGCACAAGAAGATATCATTGACCGGGTCGACGGAAATATCCTTTTGCTCGGTCAGGCAGGTTGTGGAAAGACGACTACATTGACCTATGCCATTGACCGATTGATCGCAAAAGGCATCCCAATATCAAAAATCCTTGTTTGCACATTTACTAATAAAGCAGCAAATGATATAAAAAGTCGGTTAGCACATCTGACCAGTTTATCTTTGCACGACTTATGGCTCGGCACTTTCCACAAAATTGGCTACCGAATGCTGCGTCGTGATGCAGAAAGGCTTGACCTCAACGAAAATTTCACAATTGAAGAACCGAGAAAAATCTTTACCAGAATGAAGCTCAAGACCGGCAAGTACCGTACCAATGCAATCATAAAATTCATTGAGAACCTCAAAGCAAAGGGAGTCACCAGCGATAAATTCAAACCAGAAAATAGTTGGGAAAAATACTGCCACAAGATATATACACAGTACCAGGAACACTTACGTAAAAATAATATCCTCGACTACAATGATCTGATTCTTTATGCTATAGAGCTCCTTGAAGAAAATACCGATATAAGAGAATATTATAGAACCCTGTTTGATTACATTTTTGTCGACGAGCTCCAGGATATTAACCATGCCCAGTATCGATTTTTGTCTTTGATCTACAATGGTAATATCTTTTTTACGGGTGATGAGGACCAGGCAATATACAGCTGGCGCGGCGCTGACCGAAAACTGATATACCGAGTGCCCCAGGATTTCAAAAATACAAAAACTTATAACCTCACCAAGAGTTTTCGCCTACCCCAGGCGATTCTCGAGATCGCGAATAATCTAATGTTGCGACCGAGTACTGTAATCCCTAATACCCAAACCGGCGATATCGTGGTATATGCTGCCAAATCGGAAAAAGATGAGGCTGATTATATCATTAAAGAACTGAAATCGCTGAAAAAAGATGGCTACTGTTTTCAGGACATCGCAATACTGTATAGGATGAATTACATATCAATGATTTACGAAGAAGCTTTTATCAAATCACGTATTCCACATACCCTGATCGGTGGTGCTTCATTTTACGAACGCTCTGATATAAAACCAGTGATTGAATATCTTGAACTCCTTGATTTCTATTCTTCAAAAAAATATCCTGCGCCCCCGGCGATAAAGGAATTTACTGCACGAGCCCAAGCAATTTTCATGGTGAAGAAAATGAGTCTTGAGCGTACCGAGGCTATATTTGGTCACCATATAATGGAACCAGGGGTCCTGACACCGAGCCGTATAATAAAAGAGGTTACAGATGTGGCAAAACTGAGGGGCGAAAATATCAACGGACTAATTGCCTTTGCAAGAAGTTATAAAAATTTTGAATTATCGAGATTCTTGAGTGAAATCAGGTTGATTCACGCATTAGACCTGGCAGAATGGGGAAAAGATACAGTGAAATTAATGACTGTGCATAGTGCTAAAGGTCTTGAATTTCCTATTGTTTTCGTGGTTGACATGGTTGAAGATGTCTTTCCCCTCACCAAGAAAATGGCTTCATCCCAGGAGATTGAAGAAGAAAGAAGACTCTGTTATGTTGCCCTTACCCGTGCCCAACGCAAATTATACTTGCTCTATCCCAAGTGGCGCCATGGGCACATTCAACAACCATCACGATTCCTCGTGGATATGTTAAAAGCAAATCCCTGATAGATGTAGTTGCCCAATTTATTGGGCTATTTTAGATATGAAACCTGATGAATCAGGTAACTACTGTCGAGCCCTGAAGGGCTCTCCCACCTTACAAGTTAAAAGTTAAAATGTAGTTGCCCGATTTACCCCGTTAGATACATGGTGGTTTTACTAGTGCGGAGTTTCGACGGAGACAATTATCTAACGGGGTGAATTGGGCTAAATCAACATAACCACCAGACTGGAACATAAACAACGTTCGCTTCTCTTTTTCCCTTCCCTTTGAAGGAAAAGGATTCATCCCTTTTTTCTTTTCCGGAAGTACACGATCGTAAAAATCGCTAAAAATACGATAAGTATCAATCCTACAATCATATTATAATTTTTCAAAAAATTTGCTGCTTCATGCCAGGTTGAACCGACATAAAACCCAACCATGATTAGAAAAAAATTCCACACCAAAACACTAATCAGGCTATACCAGAAGAATCTCTTTTCATTGATCTTAACGATACCAGCAGCAAAACAGAGCGGGGCTCTCATACCTGGTAAAAAACGGTTCAGCAAAACAATAAGATCGCCGCGTTTAACGAAACTTGTCTTTGCCTTTTCTATCATCTTTAAAGGGAAAATTCTACCGAGAAATGTTTTTGTCAGAAACCCAATCAAAGCATCCCCCCTGGTCTTACCAACATGATAGAGAATCATTATACCGGCCAGCGCACCAAGCACTGCCGACAAATAAAGTAGATATGGATTGAAATATCCCTGCCCAGCGAGAAATGCGAAAACCAGAACAAAGGCATCCGAAGGATAGGGTGGGAATAAGCTCTCAAAACATGAATTGAAGACCAGAAAGAGATAGACAAGAACCGGAGCACGCCCGGCAAGCCATTCAAACATGTTGGATTATCCTTTCAATATAACAGTAAGTTGAATCGCGCATTCAATCTTCTTCTAAAATTGTCAAAATACCCTGTGCTTCATATACCTTGTCGCGTTGAGCCCCAGTGATTTCTTTCAGTATCCCAACCTTTTCAAGTTGTTTCATAGCTTTGCTCACTGCTGGGAAAGTTAATTTAAGCGCTTTCGCACCAGATTTGATATTTATAACCGGCCTCATAAAAATAAGATCTAAAACTCTTCCAGCACTGGGAGAAAGACCCTTTTCATGTACCTTTTTTCTGTAATTCTCCTGAAGTTTCACAAGACGTCGTGCCCTCATTGTTGCATCTTGAGATTGATTTATCACGCCTCTCAAGAAAAACTCAACCCATGCCCTCCATGCGCCTTGCTGACAAACTATTAAAAGAAGATCACGATATTCATTAGAGTATTTCTCAAAGAAAGCACTTAGGTAAAGCAAAGGTTTAGGAAGAAGATTCTGTTTATGTAGAAAAAGAATGATTAAAAGACGCCCTATTCTTCCGTTACCATCATGAAATGGATGAATTGTTTCAAACTGCGAGTGAATAAAAGCTGCTTTCACTAAAGGTGATATAGAATTTTCTGAAAGTAAGAACTCCTCTAATAGACTCAATGCCTTTTTCATCTCAGGTATCGGCGGTGGAACAAATGTAGCATCGTACTTATCACAACCTGGGGGACCAATCCAATTTTGACAATCTCTGTACTTACCGGGTTTTTTATCGACGCCACGAACATCTTGCATCAGGATCTTGTGCAGTTCTGAAACAAGTCCTAGATCTAGTGATGATTTTTTGAGACGGCTGAGACCATATTCTAAAGCAGCTACGTAATTCTGAATTTCTTTAATATCTTCCTGCTTCTCAACTTGCGTTGATTCAGATAAAAAAAGGTCACTCAATGTGGAAACCGTCCCCTCAATTCGAGAAGATAAAACGGCTTCTCGTCTTATGAATGGATAGATAAGCAAATGGGGATTTGCTAATGTCTCGCCCAAACCCACTAGAACGCCTAAAGATCCTGCAGCATTAGAGAGAAGAGAGCTCAAAGAAGCATCCCAGTTCAATTTTGGAGGCAATGGATTAGGTACAAATGCCCAAAAACCATCATCGGTTTTTATTAATCGACCAGAACCACTATTCTTGAAAAGCAGATAATCCATATATTACTCCTTTGAGATATCTGAAATATATTATTAAACAATAGTCAATATTCGTTCAATAGTACGTAATTCTGTTTAACAATCGTTTAATAGAAATAGATGTTATTAAACGAAACAGCATTATAGTTTAATAATACTCCTAATTGTATAAAAGTCAATACCTTATTTGCTATTAAACAAGTGTTGTATATTCTTAGTCGTTATTAAACAAAATATAAAAACATTTAATAAGGTACTAACCCTTGGTCATAAAAACCTGTTTGATGATCTTGTAGGTATTTTTCAGATCCTTGGCTTCAACAAAAACCATCACATGAGTATGTACGGTCAGAACCTCCCAGATATTTATCCCCTGCTTTGAAATTGGCGTAACTATTTTTTTGATGATACCGGGTTCATTAATGAACTTTAAAGATCTAACAATGATTTTACCAATGTCTCTTTTTATACTTAACACCTTCAAATTTTTGGACTCCTGTAATATTGGAGAAAGCAATTTATAAGCAGATTCGCCTCTTCTTTTTTCCACGTATATAGCGATCAGTTTATCTGAGATAGTAATTGAGAATATGGATATTTTTCTTTTCGCAAGAACGCTGGATATCTTGGAAAGAATCCCTGATGTCTCAGGTATCTGGGCTCCGACAAAGGTGAGAACCGTGTATATGGTATCCGATGCTTTGATAGTAATACCTTTCCTAAAGAATATCTCAGTCCCTTTGCCTGTACGCATATCTTGTTCAAACGAGATCACTTTTACTTTCTTTAGTCTTTTTTGATGTTTCAAAGAGATCGGGTTGAGAACCTGTGCACCTGAAGATGCAATGATGCCAAGTTCAGTAGAATCAAGTGAGTGGATTCTTTTAGCGTTGTCTTGCAGCCTGGGGTCGAGATCCAGAATGCCTTCAACTTCTTTAACAAGGATAAGTTCCTTTGCCTTAAGAAGCTCAGCAATTAAGAATGCCGAAATATCACTACCACCACGACCAAGTGTAACTATCCTACCTTTAGTATCCTTAGCCACAAAACCAGGGATAATCAGCACCCTGTATTTCTTAAAAAACCCTTGGATATAATCTTTTATTTTCTTACGACTTTTAGCCAATAATACAAAATCTCTTTTTTCATTTATTTTCTCTGCTGAAAGTACTGGTTTGCTTTTTAAAGATATATGCAATGGCCACTCTTTCATCCAGGGTAGTATGGCTTTTGCCGCAGTGCCCTTAAACTGAAAAGCAGCCTCAAAGAGCATGGCTGCCTGGATCTCACCAAAACCAACAAATTTTTCAAAGCTCCAGAAATCAGGTTGTGGTATTGCTCCAGAAAAAATACGTACAAGCTCACTTGTTTGACCTTTAATCGCTGAGGTTACAAGACAAATCTTTTTGTCCTTTAGCCTAGATATCTTCTCTGCTATCTTGAGGAAATCACCCGGTTTCTTCAGGACTGACCCACCAGTTTTGTAGACTTTAATATACTTCATTGTCTATCAAGCTTGAAAACCTCTGTTTCTTCCTTATCATTCTCAGATCCTTTTTTACAATAACATATTCAGGTGGTAATAATCGACCATTATAGTTTGACGCCATGGTTCTGGTATATGCACCGCAATTATGAATCAAAACACGGTCGCCGATTCTTAATTCAGGTAAATGATATATGCCGAACTCATCAGTATTCTCACAGAGTGGACCAGCGACCCGCGTTTTCTTCTTTCTCCCGGTTTTTCTAAGAAGCGGTTCAATATGATGATATGCTTTATACAATGCAGGTCTTGGGTTTTCAGTCATGCCAGCATCAAGTATATAAAGCGGCATGCCTTTTCTATTCTTGATTGAGATAACTTCGCTTATTATATAACCGGCATTACTGACTATAAACCTACCAGGTTCAAGAAAAATTTTTACGCCATGTGCTTTAGCGAGTTTTTCACAAGCACTTATAATGGGTCTGAAATTAAGTGGTTTCTCATCTGGGTGGTAAGGTACACCGAAACCACCGCCGAGGTTTACATATTCAACGGTAATTTGATGGCTTTTTAGATATTCTATTGAATCGCTTACCTTTTGTACACCTTTGACAAAAGGCGTGGAACTAAGTATCTGTGAACCGATATGAGAGTGCAAGCCAACAAATTCCGCATATTTGAAATGCTTTATCACTTTAACAATTTCGCTGAGCTGATCTATTTCCATACCAAACTTGCTTGACGGTGCACCAGTTGAAAGATGCGGGTGGGTTTCTGGGAAAATACCTGGATTAATACGTGCAAAAACCTTTATCTTTTTACATAACCTTTTTGCACATTGTTCGAGAACCAATGCCTGATCAATCGCCTCAAAATTATAAAAAAGCACACCTTTTTTTATCGCATACATGACATCACTCGCCTTGC
>JAUWLY010000272.1 GCA_030613445.1 Candidatus Stahliibacteriota bacterium
ACTGACATATGATAATGATGTAAACGGCGGTATGATTATTATCTCGCGGTCTTTAACATCACCCACCAATCCTAGAAGTTTCTGCACCAAGAAACGCGATTCAGCAGCATCCATATTCATCTTCCAGTTGCCGGCAATAATCGGTTTCAATATTATCTGGTCTTTTAGCGCTTCAATACCGGGCAATTTCTTACCTTCAAGGAACTGAAGCGTCGCGCCGCCGCCTGTTGAAACGTGTGTAACTTCATCACGCAACCCGTATTTAGACAGCGCAGCTATAGTATCACCACCGCCCACAATGGAGACTACACCCTTGGTCGTTGCATCGGCAACTGACCTCGCCACGTGCGCAGTGCCTTTTGTAAACTCATCTATCTCAAAGATACCCATGGGCCCATTCCAAACAATGGTCTTAACCCTACTCACCATCTGGGCTATATCCTTTCTTGTTTTCTTACCGATATCAACTCCGTAGTGGTCAGCAGGTATATTACAGGCCTCCACGCACTTAGTTGGACTACCCTTTCTTAGCTCTTTGGCAACCAGAACATCTACCGGTAAATAGATTTTCGGGTTATTGAGCAGGACCGTTGCTTCATCAAGAAAAGCATCTTCACAAAGAGATTTGCCGACCTCGTATCCTTTTGCCTTATAAAATGTAAAACACATACCACCACCAATAATAAGTTGATCAACGAGCTTTAGCAAACGTCTTATGCCTCCGATCTTAGTTGATACTTTTGCGCCACCTACTATTGCCAAAAAAGGACGGTGAGGTCTTTTCAAAACAGCTTCAAGAAGCTCAATCTCCTTTACCATAAGAAAACCGCATGCCGGTTTGTCAAAATGAAGCGCCACACCAGCGACTGAAGCATGGGCACGGTGTGCGGTTCCAAAGGCATCATTGACGTATAGATCAGCAAATGAAGCGAGTTCTTTTACGAAATCAGGGTCATTGCGTTTCTCCTCAGGGTGAAACCTGGTATTTTCAAGGAGCAGAATGTCACCCGTCTTCAAAGCCTGGACCATTTTCTTAACCTCGGAACCAACACAATCCGGCGCAAATAGCACTTTACGTTTCAGAATCTCTGCCAATCGCTGTGCCACCGGTAATAAACTCATCGCGGGTTTGACCATGCCTTCTGGATTACCAAGATGGCTGGCAATTATCAGCGTACCGCCCTGTTGAAGAATATACTCGATTGTAGGTAAAGATTCCCTGATCCTGGTATCATTTGCAACCTGTTGTTTATCATCAAGGGGGACATTAAAATCCACCCTCAGCAGAACTTTTTTGTCTTTTAGGGAGAGTTGCTCAACAGTAAGTTTTTTCATTATCCTATTCCTATTACATATTCTAACAGGTCTACCATTCTTACAGAATAACCCCATTCATTATCGTACCAGCTCAGGACCTTGATAAGATTGCCATTGACTCTGGTCAATAACGAATCAAAGATTGATGAATAAGGATTCCCGATAAAATCAGATGAGACTAATGGTTCCTCACAATAATACAAGTAACCCTTAAGTTTACCCTTTGAAGCGTCTTTGAATGCGCTATTGACCTCCTCGACAGTCGTTTCTTTTTCGAGTTCTGCAACGAAATCAATTATTGACACATCAGCTGTCGGCACGCGCATCGCCACTGCATCGAGTTTCCCTTTAAGATCAGGGAACAGCCCGATGATCGCCTTAGCTGCACCGGTTGTCGTTGGAATCATAGACAGGCCAGCAGCCCTTGCCCGACGCAGGTCTTTGTGCGGCAAATCAAGGATTTTCTGGTCATTTGTATAGGCGTGAATCGTCGTCATATAGCCTCTTTTAATGGTAAATGCTTCATGGAGCACCTTAACAACCGGAGCAAAACAATTCGTTGTACAAGAGGCATTGGAAAAAATGGCATCCTTGCCAGAATCATAAGTAGTTTCATTTATGCCCATGACAAAAGATGGGATTTTTGGTTCACCCTTACCAGGTGCTGAAAGCATAACTCTTTTGGCGCCAGCCTTTATGTGAAGTTCCGCCTTGCTATACTCCCGAAACCTACCCGAACATTCCACGACATAACTGACACCGAGTTCTCTCCAAGGTAATCGAGAGGGGTCTTTTTCAGAAAAAACCTTATATTCTTGTCCATCGACGATAATAGCGCTGTCTCTTGCCTTGACTTCTGGACTAAATGTCCGGTGTACTGAATCATATTTCAATAAATGTGCCAAAGTTTTTGCATCTGTGATATCATTTATTGCTACAATTTCAAATCTTTCGCTCTTATATCCAACTCTGAAAACCAATCTACCAATCCTTCCAAATCCATTAATGGCAACTTTTGGTTTCATATCATCTCCTTTTTAGACCATCTATTTACGTTCCATTATATACACCTCGACTCGAAAGTCAACCAGATAAACCAAAGCAATCAAAAAGACGCGGGCTGACCACATTGACACGACTTACATATTCTATATAATTGCCCATGCCGGATATCACAAGAGGGGTTCGGGCATTCACGATCGGTACTGCGATAAGCCGCTTCCTAGGACTAGTTCGCGAATCGGTCTTTGCTTATTTGTTCGGCGCGGGTATGGCAACCGATGCCTTTAATGCAGCATTCCGCATCCCCAACCTTTTCCGCGACCTCTTTGCTGAAACTGCCCTGTCAGCTGCTTTCATACCAGCTCTGACTTCAGCAAAACAAAAAGGTAAAGAAGAACAAAACCTTCTTGCCAGCAATGTATTCAATGTCTTAGTAATTGTTGTCGGCATTACGGTTGTACTTGGCTTTGTTTTTTCACCGTATATTGTGAAGGTTATTGCATTTGGCTTTGGAGCGCTACCGAATAAACTTGAGCTCACCGCCGCTCTGACCTCAGTTATCTTTCCTTTCTTACTTTTTATCGCGTTTGCTGCATGGGCAATGGGTTATCTAAATACTGAACAGGAATTCTTCATACCGTCACTGGCCCCTGCTTTTTTCAATGTTTTTTCGATCGCTGCCCCAATAATTCTCTATACTTATCTGGTAAATCGCGGCGTCGAACCGATATTTGGCATGGCGATCGGTGTAACACTCGGCGGTTTGATGCAGTTTCTAACACAAATCCCGAGGCTCTATAAAAAGGGATTTCGTTATCGTTTCTATATCAACCTTAAAGACCCTGGTTTCAAGAAAATATTAACTTTATTCGTTCCGGTCGCAATTGGTCTTGCTGCCTCAAGGATAAATGTTACCGTGGATATTTTCCTAATATCACTCCTTGCCGAACGCAGCATGACCTGGCTCAACTATGCGTTTCGGATAATGCACTTACCTCTAGGTCTATTTGGCATAGCGGTTGGTACTGTTGTCTTACCCACGATTTCAAAATATGTTGTTCAGGGAAAGCATGCTGAAGCGAAGAACACATTCTTTGATTCAATAAAACTTGTTTTTTTTCTCACCGTTGCCAGCGCCGCAATTATCGCCTTCCTATCTCATCCTATAACACGCCTTATCTATGAGCGCGGAAAATTCACGCCCCTTGATACTTATGCAACGACTCAGGCATTGATTCTGTACATTATCGGCATTCCTTTTGTCGCGGGTGTACGTAATACAGCCGCGGTCTATTATGCATATAAAGATGCCCGAACGCCGATGTATGCAAGTTTTACCGCGGTTGCGGTTAATATTACCTTGAATCTTTTACTCATGCGTATTATTGGGTTTCGGGCATTCCCGCTGTCAACGACAATATCATCTTTTGTGAACCTGGCGATACTTTTCTACTTCTTGCCGCGCAAGATCGGTAAATTCGACATTCTGCCATTGGTGAAATATTTCATCTTGCTTGCGATCGCGGCGTTCGCGGCGGGTCTTGCCGCAATGGTCATTAATAACTTTCTAACCGGTGCAATAGGTATTACTTTTATTAATCAGATATTGAACCTGCTGATCAGCGGGATCATTGCCTTGGTGATTTTCTACAGTCTGTGCCTGATTCTCGGTCTTAATGAAGCCAAAGACTATATGAAACGCTTGTTAAAACGCTAAGCCAATCAAGAAAAAAACAGCTTTCCAAAAGATGGTTAAAGGGTCTGGGTTCGGATACGCAGTGTTTCCCGCATCCAAACCCAAACCCACTCTTTTAACTTACCTTAACAAAACTGCCTTTTCTTGTTGCTTCGCAACACACGGATTTCCGCAGATTATCAGCCTAAGGCTGGCACGGATGCACACGGATATAACTATTTGCCGTTTCATCGATACTC
>JAUWLY010000362.1 GCA_030613445.1 Candidatus Stahliibacteriota bacterium
GGCGTCGAAGGCGGTTTTTGGAAGGGTGTACGATTTTGCTCCACAAGTTGTATTGAAGATACATCAGTAATAAGCTACGCTTCAATTGAATATGCAGGACAAGATACTGCATCGATTGTATTAGGTGACTCAACATCCATTGATATCACTAATAGCCGCATATACAAGAGCAATAAGTACGGTATCTGGATGCCCGAAGGGAGTCCATACGACAATATTGTCTTAGCAAACTGTCTGTTTGAAGAAGATTCTATTCCCGTAATAACCTCGTTTGGTAATCTGAGCGGCTTGAATACCTGCACATTTCTGGATAATGAAAATGACATAATTGAAGTCCTGGGGCACAACGGAGTTCAGAAGGATATAAACATAGCTTATCAGCCTGCACCATATTATTTCTTGAATCGAACACCATACGGTTCTGACTTCGCAATGTACGGTGTGGATACACTTGTAACGCTAACGATTGATCCGGGAACAAATATACAATGTGAGGACGAGGTGCGCCTTTCCATCGGGCAAACAGATCAGAATAACCTGGGCAATATAATCGCCTCAGGGAATGATTCAAGCCCAATTGTTTTCACCGCGATTGACCAATCAAATCCCTGGCATGGTATCCGGCTTTATGCTTATGACGCTCAGGATACTTCGATTTTCGAGCATTGCGAAATATCCCATACAAACGGTGCTGGTATACAAATATATAATACGTCTCCACTAATCAAAAACTCTGTGATTACAAATAGCGAAAACGGAATAATCGTAAGTGGCTCTGATGCAAATCCATTAATTGAAGGAAATCTCATAACACTTAATAAATGCGGTATTCATAATTCCGATACCGGATCAACAAGTTTATCAATGTGCAATAATGATATTTATGGTAACAAGATTGCAGTTAAAAATGAATTAACATCGCATTATGTTGATGCTGATTCGAACTGGTGGGGTGATAGTCTTGGCCCATGGGATCCATCTCCGGGTTTGCCTGATTCTAATTTTGCGGGCAGGGGTGACTCGATTGGTGATTATGTCAGTTATAGACCATGGTTAACCGAGCCAGTTCATCAGGCAGAAAATGTAATCGTGATTACACCGAATGGTGGTGAAACACTGCATTATGATATTGATACAGTAATCCAGTGGTCGAGCACAGTTACGCCCACAAAACAGGAGTTATATTATACTACTGATTTTCCTGAAGGAGGTGGTGTTAGAGAAGAGGCATTATGGAGATTGATTGATACGGTTAATATAAACGACACAAGTTATCTGTGGCATGTTCCTTTAACACTGTCGAACCGCTGCAGGGTAGCTATCAAACTTTATTATGACGAGGAATCCAAATCAGAAAAATCATCTTCAGAAAATTTAACGGTATTTGATTCAAAAGATAAAAATCCAACTCAAAGTAAAACTGCAATTTCCCAGCATAAAAGTGATGCTGATTTGCGAGAATTATCTAATGAAAATGGTATAAGAGGTGGAACCAGGATTTTAGTGGATATTAGTGATGGGAATTTTGCGATTGTTGATACTATATCACCGCAAATAACATTAATCGCACCAAATGGTGGCGAATATTTCATACCTACAAAAGCAGAAACAATAAAATGGCAGGCAAGTGATAATCATAAACTTGGTCATTTTAATATCTATCTTTCAACTGATGGCGGTACAAATTACTCTACAACAATTATCGAAGATCTTGAAGCACCCTGCAGCACATATGCATGGGTGCCGTCAGCAGAAAATGCTTATAAATGTAAAGTAAAAGTTGTTGCCTATGATTCCTCAGACAATAATGACAACGATGTGAGTGACGATCTTTTCTATATTCCAGTTAAGTCATATTCGAATGAAATGACCGCATATAATAATGCAAGAAGACTTGTACGTAGTTTCTTCTCAATTCTGCACCTGGTTTATACAACGCAAGAAGACACGGAGACCGAGGGACAAAGAGGTCAGGAGACCAGGATATCAGGGAATCAGGGTATCAGGGGAACAAACCAGGATATTAGGAGATCAGAGGATCATGATATCAGGGAACGCAGTAACAAATACAAAGGACGTAGCACGAGTAAGGTTTGTTATATTAAATCTACTGATGGTGGAAATCTTTGGTTCAGTGATACTGAATTAGGTGATGGTATTTATCCATCAATGGCTATGGATAACGATGCAAACAAGATTGGCGTTGCTTGGACGAACACCAATTGCAGTCAAGTACTGTACAAATATTGGAATCTATTAGGCGGGTGGTCTGGTCAATATACTATCTTCAGCCAAGCTTCAGATATAACATACTCACCGGTGGCGATTCAATTTGCCAAAGATTCAATCCATCTGGTTAGTTTAAGAACAACCCAGATAACCAGCAGCGAGTTGGTGCAGGATGTTTTATATCTCA
>JAUWLY010000174.1 GCA_030613445.1 Candidatus Stahliibacteriota bacterium
GATCTCATTGGAGTTACACCCGGTCCGGCAGTACTATTTACCGTCACTGGTCAGTTATTCGATGGAACAAACTTTGTTGGCTATGATACGGTATGTGTGATAGCCCATGACAATGTCGTTTTCGATGTAAAACCAAACCCCTTTAGAGACAGAACAGAAATTATATTCAGCATGGGGCAAAGTGCAAAGAGCATAGCGCTAGAAATCTACGATGCGACAGGTCGGTTGGTTAAATCATGGGACTACTCGACTATTAAACTATCTGACCATGTCATCTGGGACAGAAAAGACAATTCGGGCAGAACAATGCCGGCAGGAGTTTATTTGCTCAAGATTCAAAGTGAAAATACATCGGTTACAAAAAAGGTGATTATACTAAAGTAATCAAAGACAACAATCCGTATTACTGATTGGGATCTTAATAAGTGACTCGTGTAAGGAGTATAGAACATGACAATAGTAATTCTATTTATTTTCGCGCAAGGCATGTGGTTAGAGACAACGCAAGAAGACTTTGCGGATGGCATTTTTGAAAGGAATCTCTTCGTTTCACACCGCAATGGCGGTGCTCTTGAATTTGTTCCGCGTCTTGATTTAAACAACGACTGATATATAGATCTGCTTACAGCTGATGCCCGCGGTTCTTATGTTCGTATCTACTGGGGAAGTGATAGTGGTTATTCGGAAGATAGTGTCAGTTTGTTTTCAACGACAGGAGCAGCGAACTGCGACGCCGCCGATTTAAACTATGATGACTACCCTGACCTGTTAGTAGCTCACCGACTGACACCCAAAATCACGATATACTGGGGAACTCCAACAGGTCCAAATCCCTCCTTCTATTTCGATTTCCCAACCGCAACTTCAGGACGACAAGGGATATTCATCGCAGATCCTAATAAAGATGGTTATTTGGATATCATTACTTCGCAGGAATATATCCCAGGATATAGCTCAGTTTTTTGGGGAGATAGTATTGGCTATAGTCTTGATAGGCGTACTGACTTACCGTCATCTTTCGGTGTCCATAATATTGAAATCGCAGATTTTAACTGGGATACTTGGCTTGATATTCTCATCACTGAATATCAACAAACAAACAACAAAATCTACTGGGGAAGCGCATCAGGCTACTCGCCTTCTCAATACACTCTTTTACCCGGGCCGGGAACTCATGGCACTTCAGTAGCTGATTTGAATAGAGACAGGTATCTTGATTTGATATTCACTGCCTGGTACGCTGGCCAGTCTTATATTTACTGGGGAAGTGTAACAGGCTATTCACCAACGAATATGGACATCCTGAATCCAGGAAGTTGTTATGGCGGCGCTGCGATTGCTGACATGAATCATGACGGTTTCTTAGACATTCTCTTTCATACGAGCTCTGGACCACAGTTGATCTATTGGGGCAGAGCAGCGGGGTATTCAGATGATGACACGACATATGTCGGTTCTTCGTTAATCGCAACAGGTGGTGTGGTTGTTGATTTGGACTATGACGGTGATTTAGATATTTTCACCAATGCACTTGGTCCGTATAGCTATATTTTCTGGGGACCTTCGTTTACAACGAGTAGTCAGTTAGCAGTAAATGATGATCATCATGGTATGTTCCGTGAGATTGGCAGCGTTTATGACCGTCGATATCGAGAACACTATATATCTTCAGTCTTTAGTGCTGGAGATACGGTTGACTGGGGCACAGTGGAGTGGCTTGATAGTCTGCCGACCGGGACAACAATTGATATGAGGGTACGAAGCGGAAATACGCCTTCTCACGACTCTACCTGGTCTACCTGGTTCTTAGCAAACAATGGTGATTCAATACCGGATTCCTTCAATTCACAATATATCCAGTACATGGCACTATTGAAATACACTAACCCGGCTTATCTGCCGTGTCTGTTTGATGTGCGTATTTCCTACGATACGCTAACCGGGATCTATACGCATACAGAATACCATCCTCAGCCTGCTTTAATGATATCACCTAATCCCTTTACACTAAAGACAAAAATTTCCTATACGATCACTGGACCCATTAATGATGTTGATATCCGACTTTTCGATGTAAGCGGACGCTGTGTAAGGACACTGGTTGACCGTCAACACGAACCAGGAAATTATACTATTGAATGGTCTGGAAATGACGACCACAATCAGGTACTGCCAGAAGGTATTTATTATCTGATATATAAATCAGGAGAGGATTCTAAGGATTTAACCACGCTTAAAATCGTACATATTAAGAAATAACACAATAAAGTCTTTGTATAAAACTCGAATAACCAGAGATTGCCACGCCCGCCTTTGGCGGGACTCGCAATGACTTGTGACGGTGATCAGGGAATACAAATTCCTGGATCATCCGGTTAAACCGGATGATGACATAGGAAAGTAGGCTGGATGATGACACGAAAGCAAACCGGATGATGAGACCTTGAACTCATGGCGTTCGTTGTCCGACTCGCCCTTATGCCTGTTGAAAATCTCGAACGTAGTGAGAGGCCCCGTAAAACGAAGTTGTACGGGGTCATTGCCCGACTTGCTGTAGTCCTGAGTTATATGTCGAAGGGATCGGGCAATCCAGGCTAATACAAATACCCCAGAGATTGCCACGCCCGCCTTTGGCGGGACTCGCAATGACTTGTGACGGTGATCAGGGAATACAAATTCCTGGATCATCCGGTTAAACCGGATGATGACACGAAAGCAAGCCGGATAATGACAAAACGAAGATATCATTGTCCCTTGGGTTTTTGTTGACACTCTTTGTGAATTCACTATAATAACTATAGTATAGCTAAAGGAGGAAGATGAAAAAATTCGACTATACTTCACCGGAAATAGGACCAAATGCAAAAAGATTGATTGAACGCGACAAAAAAATCATGTTTGGCGCTCATACCAGAACTAGAGAAATACCTTTAGCAGTTGATTATGCAAAAGGAGCACGCATAACTGACCTTGACGGCAAAACATACCTCGATTTTGGTGCTGGTTTTGCGGTAGTCGGTACTGGACACTGTCATCCTGATGTGATCAAAGCAGCAACTGAACAAATGCAAAAATTGATCCATATTTCAGGCTGCGATTTTTATTATGAATCTCAAGTTCAGCTCGCGGAGAAGCTATTTGAAATATCGCCTGGAGATTTTGAGAAAAGAGTGTATTTTGGCAATTCCGGTGTTGAAGGGGTCGCAGCAACTTTGAAGA
The DNA here is from genome assembly GCA_030613445.1 of Candidatus Stahliibacteriota bacterium. Taxonomy (GTDB): domain Bacteria; phylum Hydrothermota; class Tepidihabitantia; order SM23-42; family SM23-42; genus JAUVZL01. The sequence goes on from JAUWLY010000174.1 coordinate 3,220, forward strand.
TCGCGCGTCACTATACCCGACGACCCCGGCTAATCAGTTTTCTGGGCGCGTTTCATGGCAGAACCTTTGCCGGCATGACGATGTCAGGCAGCAAGAAAATCCAGCGCTCGCATTTCTCGCCTTTGATACCCGAGGTAACCCATATACCCTATCCCTACTGCTATCATTGCATCTTCAATGAAACATATCCTAAATGCGTGAGAAAAGAATTTGATGGTTTGCCGATCCCTTATTGTCTATCATACCTGACTGAGGTTATATTTGTGCGTCTTGTCGATCCGGAAGATGTTGCTTTAATCCTCGTTGAACCTATCCAGGGTGAAGGCGGCTACATTGTACCGCCTAAAGAGTTCTTGCCAGCACTACGCAAGATCGCTGACAAATTCAATATCTTGCTTGCTTTTGATGAAATCCAATGCGGTATGGGCAGAACGGGTAAATGGTTTGCCTGTGACCATGTCAATGTGATCCCGGACATCATTATTATTGCTAAAGCGATCGCCTCAGGCTTTCCAATGAGTGCCACGGTGAGCCGCGCTGAGCTTCAGGACCCTGAGATCGATGAACGAGCCTGGCGCCCTGGTGCGCATGGCTCAACTTTTGGCGGTAATCCGGTCATCGCAGCAGCGGCTGTAGCGTCTTTGGAAATCATCGAAAAAAGCCTGATTAAAAATGCCGCAGAAGTCGGTGGTTTTCTTTCAAATGGACTCATTGAAATTATGAATCGTCATCAGATAATCGGTGAAGTACGCGGTCAGGGTTTAATGATCGGTCTTGAATTAGTGAAAGATAAGAAAACGCGCGAGGCATTACCGAGTGCGATCACGAATAATTGTAAGAATATTAAAGAAGTAATTACTGGCGAGTGTTTCAAGCGTGGGCTCATCGTCTTTGGAGCCGGGTTCAATTCAATTCGCATGTCACCACCCCTTGTCATAACCAAGGATGACGCAGCAGAAGCTCTGAAAATAATCGATGAGGTGATCACATACGTGGAGAGCCGATTATTATGATAAACCCGAGTATTTTCCGAGAATACGACATTAGAGGCATTGCTGATACTGACCTTATTGATGAAAATGTCTATGAGTTTGCCCGTGGTGTCGGGACTTATTATCGAAACCTCGGAGAAACAAAAATCATTGTGGGCCGTGATGTCAGGATATCTTCACCGAGAATTTCCAAGACAATACATAAAGGTCTCATGAATTCAGGCCTCAGTGTTATAGATATCGGCGAAGTACCGACACCGTTGTTATATTTCTCATTGTTCCACTATAATATCGGCAACGGCGTCGTGATAACTGCCAGTCACAACCCAAAGGAATTCAATGGGTTCAAAATATGCCGAAACAAAACCACAATATACGGCACCGAGATACAAAAAATCAAACACATTATTGAAAAAGGGGAATTCGCGTCAGGTAACGGCAATATCGAACAACTCGACGTCATACCGACATATATCGATTATGTAGTTGACCAAGTTAAAATACAGCCCGGTTTGAAAATAATCATCGATACGGGTAATGGTACATGTGGTCCAATCATTGACCAAATCATGACCAGGATCAGCTCAAGCTACGAAATATTGTTTAAAGAACCCGATGGTAATTTTCCAAACCACCTGGCTGACCCGACTGTACTGGAGCATATCGCAACGTTGATCGACAAGGTCAAGAACAATGACGTTGCCTGCGGTATTGGTTTTGACGGCGACGGCGACAGAATCGGCGTAATCGATGAACATGCTGAAGTCATCTGGGGCGACGTGCTGCTTGCAATATATGCCGAAGATGTTTTGAAACGCATGCCCGGTGCTAAAATAATATTTGAGGTGAAATGCTCTAAAGGATTGAGTGAGCGCATTGAAGAATTAGGTGGTATACCGCTCATGTACAAAACAGGTCACTCTTTGATAAAAGCAAAAATGAGGGCTGAAAATTCTCCGCTTGCTGGTGAGATGTCCGGACATATATTTTTTGCTGACCGTTACTATGGATTTGATGATGCAATATACGCAAGCCTGCGCCTCATGGAAATAATGAGCCGTGGAAACAAACTGTCCGAGCTTGCAGCCAGAGTACCTAAATATTTTGCGACACCAGAGATCCGTATTGAAACAAGCGATGAGAAGAAATTTAGAATCGTTGAAAAACTGAAGGAAGAACTCAGTGGGTCATATAAAATAATAGATATTGATGGGGTTAGAGTAGATTTTCCAGACGGTTGGGGTTTAGTAAGAGCATCAAATACCCAACCGGTTCTCGTCTTAAGATTTGAAGCAAAAACAAAACAAAGACTTGAGGAAATAAGAAATATATTTTTTGATAAATTAAATAAGTACAAAGAGAGAAGTTCAAATGTCAAATAACAAATGTCAATTGTTCCGCTCCATAAGAACGAGAATCCACGCAATTAAAACGGGAAAATCTAAATTCCTAATATCAAATTTCAAATTCTATCATTTGGACTTTGGCATTGATTTGGTATTTGTACCGAAAAATACAAAATCTTTGATTTGTAAATTTTTCGAGTATCCGCGAAAATCTGGCTCTAATTTCATCTCGGATATTTTCGGGAGATTTTGTGATTTGTCATTAAAAAAACAACCTTATTTTCAGTTATTTAAGCACTACATAGTAATACAATAAGGAGGAAATATGTTTTCAATTTTGTTTGTTACGTTACTATTTGCCCAAACTGGTGATGTGTTTCTTCCAAAGTGGATGACTCCAGAAGAAAGTTTACGAGTTCATGAGATTGGCAAGGGACATATTATTACTGTTCCACCCGGTGGTTGGGTTGAAACACCTGGTGAATTCGAGCACTTAAAAGGTGTCTTTATTACCTGGATATACGGTCAATACAATTCTGTTTTCCGCGAGATCGTACGAGAATCAGGAGAAGTCTCAAAGGTGTACATAATCGTCGCGTCGAGTACTGAACAACAGAATATTACTGATTATTTAAATGGCAACGGCATACCGCTTGATTCAGTGACTTTCTACATATGGCCGAGAAACTCAATTTGGATAAGAGATTATGGACCGTGGTTCATGCGGAAACAAGATAATATCGAGGGTATCGTGGATTTTCAATACAATAGACCGCGACCATCTGACGATACAATACCCTGGCGTATTGGTCAGCAATGGGGTATT
>JAUWLY010000144.1 GCA_030613445.1 Candidatus Stahliibacteriota bacterium
CTTTGAGGAACTGCGCGACCAGATTTATCAGTATCTATATCAACAAGACCTTCAGAAATATTTTACACAATTAATTGAAGAGCTAAAGGAAAAAACATTTATAAAAATATTTCCTCCCTCCCAGTTGTAGTCTCATAGTCCTATAGTCTTATAGTCTCATAGTCTCATGGTCCTATTGTTTTATGGTCTGGTATATTAATCACCTGATATCCTTCATCTTGATCTTTTGATATCCTGATGTCCTTCATCCTGATATTCTGATACCCTGATATCCTTCATTCTGATCCTCTGATACCCTGATATCCTTTATTGTCCCGACTATCCAACCATCCAATCATAATGTACCCTTGACAGCAAAAAAATCTGACGTATAATATATTATGCTTAATATAAATATTAAGAAACTATATATTATATATAGTTTCTCTGATTATACATCATCCGTTTCTTTATCGCTTCACAACTTTATCGAAAACTTTTTCAATCGGCTTTACCTGATTCTCACGGGTAAGGTACGTTTAAAAATACTTTATTTTATGTAAAATAATTTTTCTCGTAGAGGAGGGAAAAATGAAGATAAAATACGCAATAGTAATAATACTCTTATTACTACAACCATTATTAGCGCAGATGCTTCTCTGGGATGAAGTATTTAGCGGTACAGGTAGCTTTCCTGAGCAAGTCAACGATGCCACAATAGACAATAATCTCAATGTTTACGTAACAGGTTTAACGAGTTGGTCCTCATCAGCAACAGGAAATGATATCACAACAATAAAATACGATAAAGATGGTGATACTTTGTGGACTAACACGCTTGATGTATATGGTTATAGGGATGAAGCTTACTCAATTTGTCTGGATGATTCTGGTAATGCATATGTTGCAGGTTATGCTAAGGATGCTAGTAATAACAAGTACCTTGTTGTTATTAAATATGATGGTGATAGTGGCGATACTGTATGGTGCAATTCAGAGTTAATCCAAAATCCGAATCAATACGACTACAAAATCGCTGTTGATGACAGTTATGATGTATATGTGGCGACAGATAGTCTTTCTCTCTGCTGGCTCTTGAAATTTGAAGGTGATGATGGCGCCATTGCTTGGACACAGCACGTCTATGAGTCTGAGTACGATAATGCATACTGGTATGATATGGTCTTAGATACGGCTGGCTATATTTATGTTGGTGGTACTGCTTTTTATGGTAAAGAAACTGAAACTGAAGCTATTCTTGTCGCAAAATATTGGCCTGATGGCTATCGTCAATGGTTGAGTGAATACGGGCATAATAGAGGATCAGGTTGTGAAGGCATTGATATAGATAATTATGGATATACATATGTTACTGGTTCATCACACATAAGCGGAAGACAATGTATTGTGATAGTGAAATATGACAACAATGGAGATACAGTGTGGTCATATTATGATAATGAAACAAACAATTGCGTTCCACTTGACATAGAGGTTTTCCGTCTGACCGGCGAATCTTATATAACCGGCTGGGTGAGCCGAGGCACGGTCAATAATAATGTTTTAACAATCGCAGTTGATAGTAGTGGAGACACAATTTGGACAGATGAATTTGGTGGTTCCGGCATGGATGGTAGTTATGAATTGGGAATTACAAATAACTGTGTATATGTAAGTGGTTATACTGAATCGCCTACAACCTCAATGGACATTCTTACCTTATGTTACTGGCGTAACCTTGGCTCGCTAATGTGGGCTGAAACGAATGTCTACGGAGAAGACACAGTCGATTGTTCAAAAAATATCGCGGTGAAAAAAATCCGTACACGAGCATATATTGTGGCAGCAGGTTATGTAGAGAATGATTGGGCTACTGTGATGTATTCATTTAACGAGGATATTTCTAATCCTAACTCTGGTGGACCACAGAGCAGTGAAGCCCAATTAGTCAAGATTTTCTCTTTTGAAAAACTGTATCCAAATCCAGTAAAAAATATTTTGAATATTAGATTCAATTCTCCAGATAAGTGTAAGATAACGGTGAAATTATATGATGCAGCTGGTCGAATGATTGACAATATCTTACGTGGTACAGCAAAAATCGGTATAAATGAAATTTCCTATGAATCCAAGAATTTACCTGATGGAGTTTACTTTGTGCAACTTGTTGCAAATTCCTATGGGAAATCAGAAAGTTATCAAATAACTGAGAAGATGATTTATCAAAAATAGAAAATTAAATAATCTGGCAGGCACAGGTTCTATTCCAGTGCCTGCCTATGAGGTATTGACAATAATAGCATTACTGTTATAATAATATAAGGAAATGGAATGATAGCCAGTATACACAGAGACAAAATTTTTCCAACATCAGAATCTGTAATTTCACAAATTTTTCACAGTTGATTAATATAATGGAACACCAGGAGAAGATGAGATGAACTTAATCTTTAAAAAAGGGGTTCTTCTAAAAGTAAATATTGCGTTTATGCTTTATATTTTTTACTTTTTCCTTTTAACTTTTAACTTATCTTTCTCCTATACCCAGGATTCATTGAATGTGAAATGGCTGGGTAGTTGTCTGGGTACACAACCGAGAAAGGTGGCTTTTGGTGAAATAAGTGGGAACTCTTATCTCTTTGTGTTTCTGCATGGCAGTATAATGGTGCTCGATGTTAATGACCCAGCAATTCCCCAGAAAGTTATTGAGATAGGCAATTCTGGGATACCCGGGCGTGGCTGGATTGGAGGATTAACGGTTATAGATACGCTTCTTTATATTGCTATTGGACCTTATGGATTGTGGATATATAATGTTGCTAATCCCTATGCTCCCGTTAGACTGGGCACCTGTGATACTGAAGATGCCTGCGGTGTTGCGGTTTCTGGAAATTATGCATATGTTGCTGATTATGATAGTGGTCTTGTAATCATAGATATTTCACAACCGTCAGCACCAGTAAAGGTGGGATCTTTGTACATGGGGGGTTGTGCAAGGGACGTTGCAGTCTTAGATACATTTGCATATGTTGCGGCTCGAAAACTTCATATTGTAAATATCGCTAATCCTCTCTCTCCTTTATTAATTGATACATGGAATCCCCATGGTGGTAACGAGGATGTTATGCAAGTTGCAGTGCAGGAAAATTTTGTTTATCTGGCAAATTTTTTTCTGGGTTTTTGGATTGTTGATATGACAAATCCTCAGTCACCTGTATCAGCGGATAGCATATTTCATGGATTAGCTCTGGATATTACAGTTAATGGAAATTATGCGTATGGTGCGGCTGATGAGAGGGGAATTGTAATAATCAATATTATGGATCCATACAATACTTACATAGAAGATACACTAAATACGCCTGCCAGTGCCCAGGGTATTTGTGTTTCTGATGGTTATGCCTATGTAGCTGACATGTTATCAACCAGAATTATTGATGTTTCTAATCCTGCCAATCCTTTTGAAATTGGCGTATATGAAAATTTGACTTACTTTGCCCAGGATGTTGCCATTTCCGGAGATTATGCTTATGTTGCATACGGTAAAGAGGGCTTAAGAATTATTGATGTATCTAACCCTTATTTTCCTGGTGAAGTGGGTTTTTGGGATACGCCTTATATTGCACGTGGAGTAGCAGTATCAGACAGTTATGCCTATGTGGCTGATGGTGAATCAGGACTGAGAATTATTGATATTACCAATCCCTTTTCACCTTACGAAGTTGGTTATTGCGACACTATAGGCTGGGTTGAGCATGTTACTGTTTCAGGTGATTATGCTTATCTGGCTTGTGGCAACTCAGGTTTTTTAAAAATTATTGATATTAGCAATCCATATTCACCCATTTTAATAGCGTCATTACTGGCTACTGGTGGAAGCAGAATAGTTAAGCACGGGAAATATGTCTATGCTGGTCGTTCGATAATAGATGTCTCAAATCCATATGCGCCTTTTGAAATAGGGAGATTTCCTGGGGTCAATGGTATTGCTGTTTCAGATAACTATCTTTATACAGCATATTACTCCTTTTGTGTTTTTGATGTTTCTGACCACAGTTCGCCAATTTTATTGAGTTCTCTGGATGAGATTTATGGTCCTGATATTGCCCTCCAGGATAATTATGCGTTTGTGGGCGGTAATGTTGATGTAATAGATATTACTGACCCCTTTAATCCCGAGATGGTGGGATATTATTCTACTTACATACATATAGGACCTTCTGGTTACTTAGAGGTATCTGATTATAACATCTACGTCACATGCGGCGACCGGGGTCTGCATATCCTTCGTTTTACTGGTGCACCAGGCATAGAAGAGGTAAGAAACAAGAGACAAGAAGCAAGATTACAAATTTATCCAAATCCATTCAGACAGATGACAACTATCAAATTCCAAATTCCAAGCTCCAAGAGCCAAGTTACAATGAGTATTTATGATGCGAGTGGAAGATTGATAAGACAATGGGACTATCCGACTATCAGACTATCCAACCAAATCATCTGGAACGGCGTTGACGACGCGGGACAGAAACTTCCCAGTGGTGTTTATTTTTGTCGTCTTGATATAGGGGAATATAACGAGACGCAAAAAATCCTTTTTCTTAAATAAAAGAGCAGAGGTATGATTACGCAGATAGTGTTAATAGTAATACTTTTAAATGCAAATCCTGACGCTGCACCTGATCCATATGTCATCAGGGATTCATATGATAAATCGCAAGTTTCTTCTATAACTGGTGCCATTAATCAGTTTAAACCAAATAAATTTAATAAAACCTATCTTCGTTCTGGAACCCTTTTCTGGGACTTTGAAGGTTCAAATGGAGGTTTCACATTCACACCGTGGCTTACCTGGCAATGGGGTGAACCACCAGAAATTTCTGCACATTCTGGCATAAACGCCTGGGGAACTTATGGTTCGGAAGGGCATTACGATAATTATGCTGATTGGCGTTTGGAATCACCCTGGATCGTTCTGAATTCAGCCGGTGCATGTACGCTTTCATTCTTTCACTGGTATATGATTGAGTATTTTTATGACGGAGGTAATTTAAAGGTATCGACTGATGCTGGCACAACCTGGTCAATCATCCATCCATTTGAACCTCCAGGGTATCCATGTGATTCAGCATCTTCTTGGAATTGGGGCATTCCTGGTGAACCCTGTTTTAGCGGTGACTCCTCAAGTATGGGATGGCATCAGGCAAAATTCTTATTAGATGACTATGCTGGCGAGGAGATAATGATCAGGTGGCACTTTGGATCAGATGGAGCGCTATATTATCTTGGTTGGTATATTGACGATATAAGGATAACCAATGTTGACAGTGCTGGCGGCATCACATGTGATGCAGGACCAACAGGAATAATTCTTCCAGATATCAATATCTTACCAAATTTGACAATAAATCCGCAAGTTAGTTACCGCAATTTTGGCTGGGAGAGTGAAAGCATTGATGTCTATCTTAAGATTGATACGGCAGGTGTTACTATCTATAGTGAAAGTTTGAACATTGTCTTTGAGCCTTATGCTGAGACAACAATTACCTTCAGCCCATGGACTACTTGTAGTGGTGAAAACATTATCTGTGATGTTATTGCCTATACCATGCTTGAAGGTGACCAGTATCCGTTAAATGATACCTTAACCCAGCAAACCATAGTTTCCTCCCATTTCTGGGAACTATTACCAACGCCATTTCCTATACCAAGTTCTGGCCATTCCCTTGTGTCAAAAGACGATGGTACCTATATGGTTTTTGGTATTCATGTTCCCGGTATATATCTGGATACCACTCTGATCTATGATATTGCAACAGATACCTGGATTGGCGGTCCTAAGAATCCCTATGGCCCTGCCTCTTATGGAACTGCTAATGTAACAAATGGAAAGTTTTACCGTATCGCCGGCACAAATGATTTTCCTAATCCTTTAAATAGAGTTGATATATATGATCCTGCATCTAATATCTGGTCATCAGGTACGCCTACTTCAGTTGGACTCATTGATCACATCAGTGGTGTTTATAATGATTCATTAATCTTCACATTTGGCAATGGTAATTGGGATTACCCACCAACCAATTATGTTTCCTTTTATAATGTATACACAAATTCCTGGGTTACTGCAACCCCTTTTCCTGAACAAGGTAGAGGTGCGTGTGCTGGAGGAATAATCGATTCCTTTGCAATAATTGCCTGTGGTTTCAAAGCTGATGGCACATTTTGTAAAGATTATATCATTGGTATTATAAACCCATCTAATCCTGCGAGTATTGCCTGGGGCTCTTGGGATACAGTCCCTGGTATGGTAGATGGCAGGTACCGGGTACCTTGCGGTGTTGATAAATGGAATAAAGAATTATGGCTTGTTAGTGGAAAAATAACTGGCGGCGAAACAGATGAGACCTGGTCATTCAATCCATATACTCTAACCTGGACAAACTGGAATAACCCAAAACCACACCCAATGAGCAATGTCACCCCAATTGTTATTACATATACAATATATGGCAACACAGGTATCTTTGTCCCGAGCGGTTATCATGCAAATTCATATATTTTAGAACATGAATTCTTTCATACTTGCCCACTTGGTATTGAGGAATGGCAAAAAATAAAAGAACCTGTCAATTTCGGATTCCTTGGTAATATCCCGAATCCATCAAAATATTATACTTCAATATCATATATGACTACAAAATCTGGCAGGGTTTTACTCAAGGTGTATGATGGAACAGGTAGATTGATCAGAACTCTTGTTGAGCGGCAAGTAGAACCGCCTGGTGAAAAAACTGTTTACTGGGATGGGAAAGATAATAATCTTCGCAAAGTCGCCAGTGGTATTTACTTTTTGAGGCTTGTAGCAGAAAATAATATTGATACTTATAAATTAGTCTTAATACATTGATTTGAAAACTCTTTTCATCCCGGATATGAGTTTCCAATTGTAAAAATATCTTCAAGAACGAAAAATATATTATTGATTAAACCAAATAGATGATTATAATCAATAATATGATAATCTGTTTTATTCTCTGTCTATTCCAGTGGCAGCAACGCGTGTCATATAAGATAGAGGCAAACCTTAATACTGAGAAGCATTCTTTAAAGGCAGTAGAATATTTAACATATTATAATAAATCACCGTATAGACTGGAAACCCTGTATATTCATCTTTATGCAAACGCCTATAAGAAC
>JAUWLY010000028.1 GCA_030613445.1 Candidatus Stahliibacteriota bacterium
CTCGTTCCCATATAACCGCCGTAAGTACTCGTTCCTGATGTGGCAGAATATACCCACATTGCTGGCGTAAGAATAGTCGGTTTATACCTGCCGTCCTGGGTTGGTCCCCGACTCGTTGTACCGTAGTACACTGTAAGATTAACACCATTACGGCAACCACCAACTGATACTACATTCTTTGCCGAAGCAGGTGAACCAACCGTCATTGTAGGTCCGCCCGCATTGCCGTTAGAGAAGAAAAGACAAAAGTCTTTCTGTCCCCACATAAACTGGTCAGCCTGTAGAGCATTGGCAGTATATGCACCGGATACGGCAGCACCCCAAGAATTTGAACTTATGTGTGCCCTTGTCGGTGGATAGTACTTGTAATAACTTCTGCCATAGAGGTCATTAAGATCACCCCAAATATTAAGAACTCCACTTGCAGGATCGCTGCAGCAAAGATGATAGTTTTTTGCCATCCTTGCGACACCATCGCGGTCTGAACTACCGAGGGGTGCATCATTGCCGCACAAGGTTCCTCCAGTATGGGTGCCATGATAATTGCCCACAGGACCCCATACTACATTTGGGCCGCCTGAATCATATGCCACGATCTTGTTATGTGAGGGGTCATGACCCCATCCGGAGAAGGGTGAGCTACCAGCTCGGTGCTGATAATGTGTAGCATTAATGCCAAGATCAGCGTTACTTACAATTTCACCTTGTCCTTCAATGCCATGTGCCCAGATATTTCTAACATCGTTCTGGGCATCCTGCACAACCCACTGAACATCATCATTATATGTTACTGGCTGAATATACGGCTCTATCCAATAAATACCATGAATACGCGCCAAAGCATTAACATGTTCCTGACTAACCATACCATGAATCATCTTATTAATACCATTGTCTGTAACCTCAAATTGCGTACGACCAGTAATTACCTCGACCTCAGCCAAAACAGCACTGATATCCGCGTCCATAAACATTAGTATTGTAACCCGATGTTCATTACCAACATGTTTGAATAAACCAGATACCTTGTACGCCGGCTGATACATACCAACCCATGCCACTGACAAAGCCGCACGCACCTTTTCAATATCACCCGCATCTTCAATACCACAGACAAAACCATAATGCGGTACATAGAAATGAATGACCACACCATTACTATTCAACCAGGACTTCTGCGCCTCATATACCGGACCTTTAAACTGCACAATATAATACGCCGATTCGTCAGGACGATACTGCATTTCAATTGGCAGATTCGGTTCGCCGGCTTTACCTAAAACCTTAGTATCGAACGATATGCCATTAGAAAACGTTATCTTCCCCGCATCCCCATAAACTACTGGTATGAACACACCATGGTTTTCCTGGTCAATACACGGCAGCACATCAGTGTGCACAACCGGAGCATTTATGGATTGCTTCTGGTTATTGTATAGAGGGATTGGATTTGTCTTCATTATTGGAGTCGTTGCTGCCGCGTTAAGAAAAACAGCAAGCACTAATATACCTAATCCTATTTTATTCATAATGCCTCCCTTATCTTATCCTGACGACTTTTTTTTTCATTTTACTATATTCGAAAGAAATATTTTTGCATATCTCTCCCTCGTCTGGATTAATTAATAACTCACCATAAAGACTTAAGTTTATACTATATTATATATTAACAATATATTCTCATTTGTCAAGATGTTATGTAATGAACAGTACAATTGATCCGGATGTAATAAGGGCCGGTCTATTTCAAGACGGTACAGGCTCTACTTTACAAACTCTGCGATCAGTGTCCTACCCCTTACCTCCTTTACTATCACATCGTTCAAAACACCAGGTGCGATTTCCTTATCAACTATAACTTCCATATTACCGCGGGTTTTGCCCCTTGTCGCGTTATTCTGAGCCGGACCTTCAAAAAGGACTTCATGCTTCTGACCGATCATCTGCCTTGCCTTATTGACTGCTATCTTGTTCTGAATACTGATTATTCTTTTTAACCGATCTTTGATCACCTGCTCAGACAAAGATTCATACTTAAATGCCTTGGTGCCTTGTCTTGGTGAATACCTATACAAGTAGGCATTATCAAAATCTATCTCAGTCATCATGCCAATTGTTTCCTGGAATTCCTCTTCTGTCTCTGAAGGAAAACCCACGATTATGTCGGTCGTAATTGTCGCATCTGGTATGTTTTGTCTTATTCTCTGAACGAGCTCCTGAAAATACTTCTTAGTGTACTTGCGGTTCATTAAATGCAGTACTCGATCACAACCTGATTGAAGCGGTAAATGAAACCACTCACATATCTTGTCGTTATCCCTGACTGCATTAATAGTCGCTTCATCCAAATCTTTAGGATGAGAAGTCAGGAAACGCAGTCTCACTAATCCAGGGGTTTGAGCGACCCTGTTTAACAAACCGGAAAAATCAGCATTACCGTATGAGTAGGCATTGACATTCTGTCCTAAAAGGGTAATGTCCTTGATATCACTGCGCACCATATTTTGTATCTCGCTCATTATCTCAGTAGCAGATCTAGAGCGCACTCTTCCTCTAACATAGGGTACAATACAGTAGGTGCAGAAGTTATCACACCCACGCATGATCGACACGAAATCAGTTATGCCTGATCGATTTGGACAGATATCGCCATAGAGCTCATCGTCTAACTTCGTCTCAATAATCCTTGTTTTGGTATCAAATATCTGACCAAGAAACTCGGCAATCTTTCGGTACGAATCAGGACCCAGGACCAGATCGACAAACGCATATCGCCGCGTGATTTCGCTAGCCAGACGCTGTGCCATGCAACCGATCACTGCGACTACTCGTTCTTCCTTATCATCTGACCATTTTTTCAAGGAGGCGATATGTCCTAAGGCACGTCGTTCTGCGTGTTCCCTTACTGAACACGTATTTATGATATAAATATCAGCACAACAGTGGTCTTGAATACATTTGTAATCGTTGTTTTCCAGGATAGTAGTTATTATTGACGAATCATTCTTATTCATCTGACAACCGAAGGTCTTGATGAAGAATTTTTTCGGTGAATTTTTATACGATTTTGATTCTTTTGACATTATGATTTTCTATGAGCTTATATTTGAATTTAGTTGAAATTCTATCGAATAACCTTCTTTTGCCTGTTCTTCCGTAGAAATGCGAACCATGTTAGTCTATTTGATACCACCAAATATCGCATTAAGCTCATCAAGGGTTTTAACCATGTTAAAAGATTTCTGTTCATTAAGTGTCAAGACGGGAAATAATTCATCTTCAATTCTGGACATCATCTCTTCAATTTCCTTATCTACCCTGCCAAGGTTAATTCGATATTTTCTTAGATCAGAGGAAAAACTATCTTCTTCAAGCTTTTTCCTGAAAAGTTCAAGCACTTCTTTGTCCTTAAAATTGAACTTCTCTCTCAAAAGATAACCTAAGTCATAAAAATCCCTTCCTGCGATAACCCTTCTTGTAGCAGCCGCTCTTAGTTTTTCGGCAACTAATTCTTTCAACGTAAGACAATTTACTGATTTAGTATCAAAAAGAGGCTCTTTTGTAAAAGGATGAAGAAATTTATGATTTACTTTTTTTGTAACTGCGGGTAAAAGGGGATTGAACCTCATGCCAATCTCAAGCTTTATTGATTCCTTCTTATTGAAAACAACGGACTCATAATCAAGATAGTAGATATATTGCGTTGATTCCCTGTGTCCTGCTTTGTCCAAATCCTTTATACTCATGTCATATTTCTTAAGAAAAGACCTGATTTGCTTCTTTATCGGCTTAATGGCGTTCTTCTTTACTGCTCTCGTTGACTTATCACCAGACAATTTGAGTGTGAAATCTAAATCTTCACTCAGACGATAATATGAATAATAAATTTTACTCAAGCAAGTACCGCCTTTAAACATCAAATCCTTACTTAATTCATTTATGTCTGAAACCACAATACTAATGTAATAATCCTTTTCAAGAAGTCTTAAAGGGAAACCTGTTTGCGCAGAGGTTCTCTCCAAAACTTTCAGAAATTCATCTTTATTGCTATGCAACATTTTCAATTACCTTCCACGTCGTATTTATTTTTCCTTTTCTTGATTTTGAGGGATAAAGCGTAACAAGGGATGTCTTTCTTACGGTCCAAAGCAAAGGCTCAAGTCTCTTATAATTAATGCCTGCTTTCTCCAAAACTAAACCTATTCTTTTTCGAGTTGAAATATTAGGAAATTTAACAGTATATTTAACCAATTTACTAATATTTACCTTACGATTTTTTGCCTGTTCTTTTAATATCTCAAATGCTGTATTCAGTCCACCGACAGGCCCTGAAAAATAGAACATATCAATAAGAGTCCTTTCTTTGTCGCTTACAATAACCTCGGTATCCTTTATTTTTATTTTTCCAAGCCCATACATCCTTTGCAAAGGTATCTTAACCATCCTAAATCTCATGCTGCCTATTGTTTTTTCACGCTGCAAAGAAGTATTAAGGATATACATTGTTTGAAAAATCTGGTCAGTGAAGCCATAATAGTTATACATAATTGAATATCCTACGTAGTAATTGCCTTTTGGAAAGAAAACAGGCGGCACAAGGAACTCGTTTATACTACTCCCTGCCGGACCTGATTCAAGAGGCGAATAAAAATAAACCCCTCTTTTAATAGCAGTCAGTATGCCTTTTTTCTTGAGCCTAAAGATTATCTGTTTCCGCAGTGCGGGTTTAAACTCAAACCACCTTTCAAACTGCTCTTTTGTGATTAAGGTTGCTTTCTCGTAAGAAAGTCTTGCAATTACTTCAGTTTCCTTAGGGCCAAGATATTTTTTTGCTGTATTATTTTTCATGTTAGTTATCTCTCAAGTAACTATCGTAAATATTCATACAAGCGAATTTTACATATTTTTTAGTATTTGTCAAGTAAATAAAACTCGTTTAACAACCCTTTTCTATAGCATAGCTCCCAATATTGGTTTTATGATGTTATCTACACGACAAATCTTAGCGTATTGCAAAATTTCTTTTGCGGTAAAACCTGACCGGAGGATATGTGATCCTATTGGCATGGGCACCCCGGGGAATAACAATATCCACATATCTTAATTTGCAAATCGCAAAAGAACTATTATTTCAATTCTATCATCATTATCAGGAGAAATATTAATAAGGGCTTCACGATTTTCTTTTTCATAATAGAGAGAACTTTTTCTAGAATTTCTATATGAACCCTCTATTACCTTTTTCCAACCATGCTTTGGCAGATTTTGTTCATAATATTTGTCTACTTTATTAAGATTATCCATTGTGGAAAGAATTATCTCTTTTTCTTTCTCATCAGTTGTAATTTGCAATTTTTTTCCTTCTGCATTTGGATATATAAGTTCGTCTGGAAGGGGATTTAATTTCAATCCCTCTTCAAATTCTTGTCCAATCCATTTTGTCTTCTTTTCTTTTGGTTTTTGGGATTCACCACAAGACAAAATAACTATTGCTATAATTATTCCGATAAAAAAAAGTGACTTCTTCATCCTATTCCTCCTCTGGATTAATATAATACGGTCTTTCTGGTTCAATGAATGCCTTAAATGTCCTTGCTGGCATATTTACAGCTATCTTCAATAAATCTCTGACCGCGCCACCTTGGTTCTGGAAAAAACGCATAAGCTCCAGTGTTCTCATGTTCATCCAACCTCCGTAGAATTTCTTACTACTTGCACATAAGTATATATAATTTATACGGTTGCGTCAATGTTTTTTTTGCGAGTTCTCTGGAAAAGTCATTGCGAGGAGTCCTAAAAAGCAGGACGACGACGCAATCTCGTAAGACTGCCACGCCCTGCGGGCTCGCAAAGACAACACGAGACACTTTTTCAGAAAAGCAACGCTGACCCCAAAGGGGCAAAAGTCTTTCCGTCTGTAAGGCGGAATGTCTTTTGGCGTTGCGGTCTGTTCTGGCTTCTTGTAGAAAAGACAGACGGGGCAAACCGCCACAAAGAATAAAGATTTTTCTATTGAGACGTATTGCCTGCCTCCTCCTGAGGCGGACAAGTGTCGGCTAGACTGGCGAGGGTCCCCGTGAAGCCGCTTTGCAGCAAACGGGGCAGGAAGGACGCAAGCCCGAAGGGCTACGCCGGAGCAAGTGGCTTGCTCTCCCCGTCTTGCCTCCAGTCAGACATTATCAATGATGCCAAATGTCTTATCAATAGTCACGCGACTTATTCTTACAGATACTAGCGTATCGTCGCATTCTCCATTGATATATACTCTTATGTAGTTATCAGTCAATCCTTGTTTTTCATGACCGCCTTTTTCAATAATGACACCAAATGATTTACCCGGGAGGCGTTTTCTGAATTCGTAGTTTTTATTCTTGATCAGGTCCTTGAGCTGCCAGAGGCGTTGTCGTTTTGTTTTTCGGTCTACTGGGTCACCCAGGATATAGGCGCTTGTCAACGGTCTCGGTGAATATGGGAAAATATGGAGGTGAGTAAATGGCTGTCTTTCTATGAACTTGTAGGTATTCTCAAACTCGTTTTCCATTTCTCCGGGAAAGCCTACTATTATATCTGCACCAAGCGCAACATCATTAAAATTCCTGGCTATCAAAGATACTGCTTTCTTCAAATACACGATATCGTAATGTCGCTTCATCGCAATCAATATACGGTTATCAGCACTCTGTATCGGCAAATGAAAATGGCGGCAAAAGGGCAGATCCTTTAGGCATCGAATCAGATCTTCACTGACGAATTTAGGTTCAAGTGACGAAAGTCGGAGTCGCGGTAAATCAGAAATTTTACTGAGCGCTTTCAATAGATCTATTAGTTCCTGCCCCACATCAAAACCATAAAGACCAATATTAGCGCCGACCAATACGACTTCTTGATAATCCAGCGATACAGCCCACTCAATCTCTTCGATAATATCCTTTACGGGTTTGCTCTCAACCTTATCCCTCAACTTCGCCACGATACAGTAAGAACATCCCTCATTACACCCGTCCTGGATTTTTAGAAAATATCTGGATTTCTCAGGTGTTGGAAAAACACCTTTGATGAGTTTATTCCTCTGTACATTATCAATAACTTGATCGGCACATTTGAATTTTTCAGGAGCGAGCCGACAGGCACATCCAGTCGCAATGATCCTATGATTAGGATACTGCCTTTTTGATGATCTAAATTTTCTCAGGGACTTGGTCGCAGCCTCTCTTGTTACACAACAAGTATTAACAATAATCAAATCTTGGGTGCCGGTAAATTTTTTTGCCAGGCAGAACCCCTCATACTGATTTAGTTTACAGCCAAGGTTGATTATTTTCTGCAAATCGTGGCGTTATGTACGCTATTTAAGCTATCAAGGAACTTATTCTGGGTTATCGATCTCTTTTTCTTGAGCACCTAGAATATCACCGATTGTGAACTTATCAGTTGGTTTAGGTTTAGGCTTAACCGATTCCTTCTTCTTTGCTGGCGGCTTAGGCGTATGCGGTTCTTTTTCACTAAGAATGATCCTTCTCAACCTTGGGTTTATCTTCCTGATTATGACTTCGACCTCTTCACCTAACTTGTATAAATCCTTAGGCTTTTTCCCACGCCGCGCCAAATAATTAGCCGGGATAAATTCCTCAATGCCTCCTTCGAGTATGAGTCTTATGCCTTTTGGCAAAATATCGCTGACCTTTCCAATCACCTTTTCACCTTCATTATGGCTACCCGTGAATTTACTAAAGGGGTCTTCTTTTGTGTGCTTCAGACTTAGAGATATTCTTCGATTCTTACGATCGATCGTTCGGATCACCGCCGTGACCTTCTGACCCTTCTTCAGATAATCAGACGCCTTTTTAACCTTCTTATCCCAGAAAAAATCGTTCACATGGACCAAACCTTCAACCCCATCGATAAGTTGAACAAAAGCACCAAAGTCCTTGAGATTTGTAACTTTCACTACTATCTCTTGATTGACTTTGAATGTCTCATCCACTGTTGACCAGGGATCTGGCTGGGTTTGTTTCATACCAAGCGAAATCCTTCGCTCATCACGGGCAATCGACAAAACAACTGCTTCCACAATATCACCAACTTTAATGATCTTAGCCGGATCTTTGATGTCTTTTTTCCATGACATTTCGGAAATGTGAACGAGTCCCTCAACGCCTTTCTCGATCTCAACGAAAGCACCATAGTCAACGACGCTCGTGACTTTTCCCTTGATCCTCGTACCAACCGGGAAATTCTTCTCAATTTTTGTCCAGGGGTGGGGAGAAAGTTGCTTTAGACCAACCGCTATACGACCGGTCTCGCGATCCATAACCAACACCTTGATCGATATCTTACTGCCAACCTTCACAACTTCAGCTGGATGGGTTATCTTTTTCCAAGAGATATCCGTAATGTGAAGCAAAGCATCGATCCCACCAATATCTATAAAGGCACCGAAATCAGTTGTGTTACGCACCATACCCTCAATAATGTCGCCGACCTTTATTTTGTTGAAGATTATTTTGCGTGCCTTTGCTTGTTCTTCTTCAACAGCAAGTCTCCTGGAAACGACAATGTTCTTGCGCATCATATTGATCTTCACAATCTTCACACCAACTTCATTACCGATCGCCGAATCAATCTCGGCCTGCGATTTGAATTCAATCTGAGAACTTGGCAAAAACGCCTCAACCCCGATAATATCAACAGTAAACCCGCCCTTTATGCGTTTTTTCAAGGTAGCCATAGCGAGTTCGCCATTTTCGTAGAGATGTTTTATTTTATCCCACGCAAGTTGAAATTCAGCTTTCTTTTTCGAAATCACTGGAAAACCATCACGGTCCTCATAGGCTTCCAAGAAAACATAAACGTCTTTACCGATTGCTGCATCTTCTTCTGTTGTGAATTCTTCTAAAGGTAAAAATCCTTCGGCTTTAAGACCTAGATTCAAAAGAACACCATTCTCAGTCTTTTTAATTACTGAAGCCTTTACGATCTCACCCTCTCTCGCGGTGACAAAAGAAGCATCAAAAAGTTTCTTCATCTCTTCTTCAGAATAACTTTTCATTTCGTGCATATCCTCCTTTGAACAGGTTTGCTATTCAAGCTCCTATTATATAAAGTGGAAGCTATTTGTCAATAGGACATACATGAAATATCACTGTCCCGCTGGCGGGATCCACGATTTCCTCCATATGTACATCTAATAATGATAAATCGGGATAATCTTTCGTGCATCGGTGCCTGTCGAAGATATTGAATTTATTGAAATACCCCGTAAGCTATTACACTTATGGGGTAATCGAGAGAGCGATGAATATTTTGTCAGAGCTCTCATAAAATAGCATTTGACTTTTTGTATAATCTTGTTATTATAGAATGCTTTGAGACATCTGAAAGTACTGATCTGTTCCGATTCTTATTACCCACACCCTGGTGGTGTATCTGAATACATGCATTTCCTGAGTGAATATTTGAGAAAACTTGGCAATGATGTAGTCATTCTAGCACCCAAATATTCTGGCGATTACAATGATGACCCTCACACCAAGAGGATTGGACGGTGCTATCTGTTTAAAGCGAATAAAGCAACGATAACTATAGCCCTCCACCCCAAATTACCTTTGTTAGTTCGGGACTATATACGAGAACATGATTTTGATATTATTCACACCAATGGACCTTTAGGGTGGAACCTTCCGTACTGGGCATTTCATTATTCAAAGGCAGTCAATGTAGTAACATTCCATACGGCATTTACCGGCATCAATCTATACAGGTTTGCCAAAATTGTTTTCAAACGTCGTTTTCAGAAAAGAATGCACGGAGCCATATACCCTTCAAAAAATGCGCGGCGGACAACCCACCCTCACTTTTCCATACCGTACAGAATAATCCCCAATGGTGTTGACACTGAAAGGTTTAATCCCGAGGTTCCGGCTCTAGATAAGTTCCCTGCTCATGTACCAAAGATCCTTTTTTTGGGCAGGTTAGACCCAAGAAAAGGCTTGAATCATCTCCTTGCTGCGTATCCACTGATAAAGAAAAAAAGCCCAGAAGCGATACTGATTGTCGTCGGAACAGGTACGTTTATTGAACGCTACAAGAATTCAATCCCGGTTAAGCTACGTGATTCAGTGTATTTTGAAGGCCATGTACCAAGCCATCTCATTCCCCGATACTATGCCACATGCGACGTCTATGTTTCACCAGCAACTGGCGGTGAGGTCTTTGGTATCGTACTCACTGAAGCAATGGCAACAGGCAAACCAGTGGTGGCATCTGATATACCTGGATACAATGAAGTTATAGAACACAACGTGAATGGATTGCTCTTTGATTTTGAAAATCCTGGCAGCATTGCAGATGAAGTATCCAAAGTGCTGTTGGACAATAAGCTCCGAAACCGTCTCAGCAAAGGCGGTCGGGCATTTGCACAAAAAGTATCATGGCGAAATGTCGCCCGACAAGTGCTCGATTATTATGATACATTAATATTATCTAAGGAGGTATGATGAAATATCTGTTCGTTGTCCTTTTAGCTCTTGTCATGTGCGCAGGGCCAAAAAATGGACAAACCAAAATAGCATTGGAAAAAGGCACGTACATGCATATAAACGTAAAAGCTTATGGTGAAATCATTGTACGAATGTACAAAGAAGAAATACCCAATAATGTAGCAAATATCGTCAAGCTTACTAATGAAGGTTTTTACAACGGCCTGACTTTTCACCGTATTATCAAAGGTTTCATGATTCAAGGCGGCTGTCCTCGCGGTGACGGGACTGGCTCACCAGGCTATCGAATTGATGATGAAATATTGTCAAAGTTGACCCACCTGAAAGGAACGGTCGCCATGGCAAACAGCGGTCCTAATACGAATGGCTCTCAGTTCTATATCTGTCTTGAACCACAGCCCCGGCTGGATGGTGGTTACACAATCATAGGCCAGGTTATCAAAGGCATGGATACTGTCACCAAAATCGGCAATGTTAAGACCGGTCATATGGACCGCCCAACTAGTCCTGTAATCATGGATAAAGTCTGGATTGTGGAGATAAATTAAATCGCATAGGATTAAACTATTTGTACGTGGCAACAGTCTAAATCTTATAGAAGGAGGTACAGAATGAGAAAGAACCTATTGGTATTGATTGGGCTTTTGATCATAACATCTTATGGTTTTGCACAAGAATTCGACTGTCCAGGACATGGCGGGCGAGAAGGTAAACATCAACCCGGACACATGATGAAATTAGAAATGCTTGATTTGAGTCCTGAGCAACGAGAAGAAATTGAGACCTCAAGGTACGAAGTTAAGAAAAAAGCAATCCCGCTGCGCGCTGAAATCCAACTCAAACACCTTGACATGCAAAAAGAGATGCAAGCCGATAACCCGAACCGCAGCAAACTCATGAACCTTACAAAACAAATCAGTGATCTACAACTGAAGATAAAACAGCTTATGTTAGACCAAAAGTTGAAGATCCATTCTATCCTTACCCCTGAGCAAAAAGAGCAAATGAAAAGATCTATGCATAAGACCATAGAAAAGAAAATCATCAAGAAAATACACTGAGAATCTATATGCTGCCGATTGTGGGCAATCTCCCACTTTAACAATGGGGAGATTGCCCACCGATCTAATAACTTCCCCTAACCACCAAAAATACTCTGCCATCCTTTAGCCAGGTTTTCTTAAACCTAGTATTGACTTAGGCGTGCCAAAAAATATAATATCTGAGTGCAGTCAGATAAACCGCTAAATCAGTCAAAGTGGATCATTCTACTGCTCATCCTCGGGTTCAGCATAAGGGTCGTGTCAATGATTGCGCTGAAAAACTACGTGGCGCCGCAAGCGTGGGAGTACGGTGACATCGCAGAAAATATCGTAGATGGTCGTGGTTTTTCTCGCATTAATGAATTCAGTCACAATATTGAAAATACCTCGAGCCACGCTCCACTATACCCTTACTATCTGAGTTTCTTCTTTCAATTTGGACAAAAGAACTGGGTTTACTTGATCATCCAAATAATCCAAATTGTCATATCGGTTCTGACTATACTCATTCTCTACAAGATTGTCTTGTTGCTATTTACTAAATTAACTGCCATCCTGACCGCATTGGCTGCATCTTTGTATCCTCCTCTCATCTATTATTCAACAAAGTTAACCCCTACTGTATGGGTGGTCTTTTTCATAAGCCTGACTATCCTTTTGATGTTAAAACTAAAGAACAACTCTTTGAAGATCGCCATACTCTGCGGTATATCCTTGGGCGCATCTATATTAACCAATCCTATTGCTTTTGCGTTTTTCCCAACGCTCATAATCTGGTATCTGGTAAAAAAGCCCATTGAATTCAGAAAACTCTGTTTGCTTATTCTCGTAACTCTTGTAACCTTAGTACCTTGGACAATCAGAAATCACAAAATCCACCATCGCTTAATTCCCGTTACAACACAGTTTAGCAAGAATCTCTGGATCGGTAATAATCCAAATGCGACCGGCACTGATTACTATCAAGTAGTGCAAAGCAAAGAACCCCTTTTCGTACTAATGACCAATACGCTACCAAGAAAGGTTAGGCGCGATCTCGGGAGAATAACTGAAATAGAACGTTCCGACTACTTTCTCAGACAAGGGCTGATATTCATAGTGCAGAACCCTAGGAAATCCACGAACCTGCTATTCACAAAAACCTTCTATTTCTGGTGGTTTGCTCCGTCTGAAATAAATGCTTCTGTCGATGCGTTAAAGTATCGGACAGTAAATACCCTGATATATTTCCCTCTCCTTGTTTTAGGTGTCATCGGTATTGCATTGTCCCTTCGCCATAAATACAATAAACAGTCCTTAATGCTCGTTCTTGTACTGATCAGTATCTCAGCAATATATATCTTCACCCATGTTGGTCTTGCAAGATACCGAATGCCGGTCGAAGCCATTCTTCTGATTTTTGCAAGTCTTTCTATTACTGAAATCAAGAAATACTTCATAAATAAGCAATTGTAGACCGAACAATTACTGTTCTTAATTTAACGAATTACCACTTAACCAAATACGACTACTTTGTTATATTGACATCAATGGCATTATGAATATCATTCTCTAAACATCACTAGCATTTTCAAAAATAAGGAGGTTAAATGGCACAAATATTGAGTGGTAAAGAACTATCAACCAAGATGCGTGAAGAAATGAAACAAGAGATAGTTGATCTTAAAGATAAATATGATATCGTTCCTGGACTTGCTGTTATTCTTATTGGTGATGATCCTGGCTCCCTGTCTTATGTACGGAATAAAGAAAAGGCGTGTGCCTCAATCGGTTTAGTATCGCGTAAGTATAAATTCGGAGCTGACTATCCTGAAGCAGATGTTCTAAAACTTATTGATGAACTCAACCAAGACAAAGCAATACATGGAATTTTAGTACAACTACCATTGCCCGATCATATAAGTGAAGACAAGGTCATATCAGCAATAGAACCAGACAAGGATGTTGATGGCTTTCATCCAATAAATATCGGCAAAATGATGGCTGGCTCACCAGGTTTTCTTCCCTGTACGCCGCACGGTGTTCAACAATTGCTACTGCATAACAATATCGAAATTGAAGGCAGTCATGTCGTAATCGTAGGAAGGAGTAATATCGTAGGAAAACCACTCGCCATGATCCTCGTACAAAAAAAGCCCGGGGGCAATGCGACTGTCACGCTCTGCCATACGCGAACAAGAAATATGGCTGATATAACTAAATCTGCTGATATTCTAGTCTTAGCCGCGGGCAAACCCAATTCTGTAACTGCTGACATGATAAAACAAGGTGCTGTAGTAATAATTGTCGGGCAAACATGGATAGAAGACAAAACCAGAAAAAGTGGGCACCGAGTCGTTGGTGATGTAGATTTTGACGAAGCGAGTGCAAAAGCCAGTGCGATAACACCAGTTACTGGTGGCGTTGGACCAATGACCATAACAATGCTCCTTAAGAATACAATCCAATCGGCAAAAAGATACGCAGGTATTGAGTAATTATGCTGGACTTTAGACCCCTTGAGTACAAACAGAACGAAAACTCGATAACGATTCTGGATCAAACTCAGTTGCCAGGGAAAGAGACATATGTATGTCTAAAAACTGTGGACGATGTGTATAATGCGATAAGAAACATGAAGCTACGTGGTGCTCCGCTGATCGGTGTTGCTGCTGCCTATGGTGTTGTCATAGCGGCTCACTCAAAAAAGATTAGCAGTATTGTTAAAGCAGCTGACTACTTAATATCTGCCCGGCCTACGGCAGTAAACCTCTCCTGGGCGATTAAACGTATGAAAGATATAGCAATAAAGTCAAGCAATCTTTTTAAAGATCTTTTCAAAGAAGCCCAAGCGATCGAGCAGGAAGATCGAAGTACCTGTCAGTATATCGGTCAGTACGGGAGTGAATTGATCAAGGCAGATGCAAAGATCATGGTCTACTGCAATGCTGGCGCCTTGGCAACCAGCGGTATAGGCACGGCACTCGGTATAATCTACACTGCAAAAGACCAAAACAAGAACCCAGTTGTCTATGTTTGCGAAACCAGACCACTGTTGCAAGGTGCGCGACTGACCTCCTGGGAACTCACCAAGAACGGTATTGAAACCTATGTAATATCTGATAATATGGCGGCCACATATATGCCGGAGATGGACCTGGCTATCGTGGGCGCAGACCGCATTGCCTTAAACGGTGATACTGCTAACAAAATCGGCACCCGCGGTTTGGCAATCATTGCCCGATATAGTGGGGTACCGTTCTACGTCGCAGCACCACTTTCCTCCTTTGATTTCAATATCGAAACAGGCAATGAAATACAGATCGAAATGCGCGCTGAAGACGAACTCAGGAAATTCAATGATAAAATAATCGTCGCTGACCAGGCAA
>JAUWLY010000134.1 GCA_030613445.1 Candidatus Stahliibacteriota bacterium
AAACCAAAAATAGTATATGATGAGCGATTAAGATACAATCTTGAGATTGTAAAAAAGATGGTAAATAATAATTATTTATACCTCAGGTCGCACAATAAATTTAAAGAGGCAGAGCAGACAAAGACCTGGCTCAAAAATTTCGAAAAATAACAAAATAGACCTTTTTCTCCTAAAAAGTGGTAACCATATCTGTTATCGGTGACGATCGACCTTGACAAGTCATAAATCTAAAGTATAATATAATTATAAGGACAACGGAGGATGAGATGAAGAAATTAATTGTAGTTACATTTATGTTGAGTGTTGTTATTATAAACCCGCTTTACAGTGGTGAAGACGAGTGGACAAGTATTCAAGGACCACCCGGTGGTTATTGTTGGGCTGTGGATTTCTGTCCTTCTCCCTTTACTAATACCTACGCCAATTCCGATTCTTTTCTGTATGTTTCATCTAATTATGGATTATCCTGGGAAACAACGACACATCCAGAAACTCAATTCAATGACATTAAAATTGGGAAAAGTGACTTGGGCGGCTACTATGTTTTTACTGCAACTAACAGTAGTATATATCGTGGGTTAAATGGTACAAGATGGGAAAGGGCTTATGATTCTACGTGTATGAAAATTGTGCTCGACCGAGATCAGATTAACTATATTTATGCCATTGCTGCGACTCCTGCAGGAACAAATGTTATGCGCAGCACTGATCAAGGAGAAACGTGGGTTCCAATACAAGACCCAGGTGGCTGGTTATGCCTTGAGATTGATCCATTTGACCCCACGACCATATATGCTGGACACCTAACGGATGGCTTATGGGTTAGTTATGATGCAGGAGAAAACTGGGAGCTAACAGGTCCTGATAACGGCTATTATTTTGTTGGCAAGCAGATTGAGGATGTTGACGTTTCACCCAGAAATAGTATGGTAATTTTTGTTGTTGTCAGATTTTGTGGTACGTTGGAACAGTCTGAAATATGGAGATACAGACCAATTGAAGAATGGCAAAGAGTTTACGGTCCATCCGGCAATTGTGAAAACTATTCTCACCTTATAATTTCACAGCCTTCACCAGACACTATTTTTACAGTAATGCAACATCATGAATGTAGTCCAACATATTATTCTTATGATGAAGGTAGTACATGGACGGGGTTCCAACCCGGTGGTAACTGGCCGCGATTATCAATAATAAATCTGTCTTCATTGCCAACAATTGACGGTTTGTTTATGATTGCAACGCAAGAGGCAATGGTACGGTCTGAAGATTTCCTTAATCCTTATAGTTTTTCTTTCAATGGACTGAATACACGTTATGCCTGCTCTTTTATTACTGCCTATTATATGAATGAGGGTTTTCTAATTTGTAATTCATATCAACCAGAATCCACACCTGCTACATGGGTTGGTCAAAGTAAAAATCAGTACATTTGGCGAACAACAGATGGAGGGAATAATTGGCAGGGATATCCTGAATATGTATACGAAGGTAGTTTTGCTGTAATTCCAATACAAATAAGAATTGTTACTCAAGACAGTGTGTATTTAATTGGTAAATGCGGCGTAACTGGACCAAGTCATTTTCATATTTCTGCCGATGGGGGGCTCTCCTATGATCGTGTATTCACACCACCATCTCCACCAAACATCTCCTTAACAAATTTTGATGTCTTTTATAAGGCTGAAGATACTCTCTATCTTATTGGCAATGATGGTTTGCCTAGTGGCTGTCATTTATGGCGGTCTGAATATCCATTCTCAGACTGGGTTGAAAAAACTACCTATATATCTGGAAAAGGGTATAGCCTGAAAATTCACCCGTTCAATTCAGACATTCTATTTTTCGGTGGCGTAGATATTGATTACAAAGGCTGTCGGTTCTGGAAATCTACTAATGGTGGAAATACTTATGTTGATCCTGCTAATAATGGCCTGCCAACCAGTGACGAAGACAACAACGTCATTTCTTCAATTGTTACAAGCTTTTCGACCCCAGATAAACCTGTTATTCTTCTCTGTGGATTAAAGAAGTGGAGTGGATATTTACCTGGAGGAAGTTTTGGTGTTTATAAATCTACTGATTTTGGTGATAACTGGCAGAATGCAAATCTTGACGAAGAGATTAATGAATTAAAGCTTGACCTGCTTGACCAGAGTATAATTTATGCGGCAACACCTAACGGAATGTATGTCTCATACGATCTTGGTAGTCACTGGAGTTTATTAAATCAGGGGCTTGAACTTGCTGAGTGTGGTGCGATTGACCTTTCGACAAACAGACCTCATCTATTTTGTGGCACACCTCATGGTGTATTCAAATTTTCGCCGATAAAATTATTATCTGGAACTCCACTTACTACTGCCTACCAGTCTAAGAAAATAGTCATAAAAGATAATGAAATTTGGTTGACTTATCAAACTCCTGGTGGGATCTATTTTGGTACATCAGATTTAGACGGTCAAAGTAAGATAAGGGAATTCGGTGTGAAGAATGGTGAATTCCCTACGATTAATCTTGATGCCAATGATTACCCTTGTGCAGTGTGGCAGCGTAATGTTGAAACCCTGATTGAAAAAGGCGGCGAACTGTGGTTTTCAAGGTCTGACGGTAATATATGGAGTGAACCATATTGTTTGGTTTCATTTGTTGGAGAGTTCGGAGAAGATGTGAACCTGGCGTCATTTATAATTGACCCGTCAACAAATATCGGTTATGTTGCATTTGAAGAGAGGGATCGTTTTATTAATGGACCTGTCTCAAGGCTCTATCTTGGCTGGTTCCCGATTAACAATCCTGCAGGATTTACATATGAGCAATTGGATTATGCCTGGTCACCAATTCGCTGTGAATTTCCATCAATCAGCCTAGGTTCTGATTCTCTTCACATTGCCTTTCAGAAAGAGCATAAAATCTATTGCATTAGAAAGGATATTGATACTGGAGACACTACCTGGCTGCTGATCTCTGATGAAGACAGATTTTCGCACCATCCTTATGTTGATGTAGAGGCAAATGGGAGAGTGAATTATGTCTGGGAAGACTCAACTGCTAATAACATTGAAATTTACTGGGCTTACGAATATAGAGAGCGATTTTACCCCCAAGGCAATGTAAGTAATACGCCGGGTACATCACAATGGCCTCAAATCTGTAAAGGCACTACTTATATAACCTGGAGTGAATATATCTACCCACCTCAAGATCATAATTGGGATATTTTCTATAAAGACCTTGAATACGAAGACAATTACAATCTATCTGGCACCCTTGAAATGTCCAAATATTCTCATGGCATTATTACTACAGGGGTTATCCCACCCAGATTAACCGCAATATGGACCGAGGGTAATCAATCGCCCTTTGAGATTAAGGCAAAGTCTGTTATTGTTAATCCTGAACCTGCTTATTTTTATGTAAATGCTGGTGAGGAAGAATCGAGTCCCTGGACTGTTCAAAGAGAAGGGTATATCCAATTTGCTTCGGAACCTGAAAAGACAATAGATTACCATACGCAAAAGTTAATCTACCATTTTACGGATTTAAATCCTGCAAAGCGTTATCGTATAAAACTTGTTTTCTATTTTGAATCTCAAGATCCAGACAACTGGAAGATGAAGGTAAATGCTGATAACATCTTTTATGCTAATAAATGGATAATCCCTGGTGAGATTATGACTCTTGAGCGATGGTTACCAACTACCTGCTATGAAGATGAAGAGATTTATCTTGAGATCGAAAACGAGGTTGGCGATTATGCCCTTGCTGCCCAGATAATGATCTATGAATATGAACGAGAACCGGAAGGAAGTGATAAAAGTACCCAGGAATTCGGAACTTCTAAAACTGAAGAATTCGACATATTCATCAACCCCAATCCCTGTCGTTCGCAAGCCGCTATTCGCTATTCGGTTCACACAAACAATGAACAGTCAACAGCTTGTCTTAAGATCTATGATGCCTCAGGTCGTCTGGTCAAAAGATTCTTGAGAGGCCAAAGTCCAACGTCTAAAGTTCAAAGTCTACAATGGGATGGAACCGACGAGAATGGAAGAAATTTATCAAATGGTATCTATTTCGTCATCCTCGAATACGGAGGCGAACGGTTAAGCAAGAAACTCGTTTTGCTAAAATGAAAGATGAGCAGAGCCTGGTTACGTCAGGCTCTGCTTACATTACGGCAAGGTGAATTATGACTACTTTCTTAATCTATTTCATCCTGAGTGTTCAATTTGACCAGGTTGCCTATTTCCCGTACGGATCTCCAGGAGATTTCCTTTACGTCTCGGACTGCGATCACGATGGGAATTACGAATTTTTCTGTAACCCCGATACTGCCACATATTACTTTGAACACATAAATGCGAATCAATATGCGATAACAAATGTCTTCGGATTCGTGACCATAGCTGTAGGAAACGGCGATGTTGATTCATTAACTGACGCGTTTGGCAATATTCTTCATCCATTTCCAGGACATAGTGACACCCTCGCAATCTATGAAAGCAGGGATTATAATTCTTTCCCTGATTCACAGGTATGGGTCTGTATGGATACGGTTGCTTGGTGTGCAGCGAATGGTATTTTTATAGACTTTGATCAAGACGACAGGATGAATTTAATAACAAATTACGGCCATACAAATAGACTCTATATTTATGAAAACTTGAACGATAATGAATATGTTCAAAGATTCAAATATGTATTCTCTGATTTTATGTATGGTGAAATGACGATATTTGACTTCGATTACGATGGCTTGTTGGAGATTATTTATGGAGACGTCGATGGTAGAGTGCATATTTTTGAGAATACGGCAATCGGGGTTGACAGTTTTCATCAAACTTGGTCTTATCAAATACCATCTGGTGTTAATGCCTGGATTAATGCAAAAGGAGATGATATGGATGGTGACGGTAGGGTAGAATTCGTTGTTGGGTGTAGAGACTATTTTGGGTCGAGTTTTACTGTTTTCGAATCGAATGGCAATAATAGTTATGAAGAAACCTGGCATTTAAATTATACGACAGGTGGCTCTTTGACTTATGGTGACGTCGATTGTGGTGACGTTGATGGTGATGGGGTTGAAGAAATGGTTACTTTTGGGGGATTGCTTCTCTATGTATGGAAGTGTGTTGGTCCTGACTCATTTATTCAATTCTGGGAGCATGACTTTCACTATGATTTGGTCGATGGCAGATTGCTTGTTTACGATCTTAATCAGAATGGCTACGACGAAATTGTCATATCAGGATTTAATTATGATAGCACACCTCCATTAAAGACCTACATCTTTGAGTATGTGCCACCGGGAATTACAGAAGAAACAAGCATTGAGATACAAGAGGCAGGATTAGAGGTTCAACCAAATCCTTTCAGAGATGGAATTGCTATTAGGTATTGTATAGGACAATCCTCCTCATCCGGTGGATTGAAGATTTACGATGCAGATGGTCGTCTCGTAAAGAAATTTTTACTTCCCACTTTTCCGACTTCATCGAGCGGAATGGCAGGAGTCAATCCTTCACTCTCAGCTTCAGTGATTTGGCAAGGCGATGATGATTCAGGCCGCAAGTTGCCAGCGGGCATTTATTTTGTACAACTTGAGAATCGCAATTTCTCGATAGTTGAAAAAGTTATTAAATTGGAGTAGGGCGTTCATGCCCGTATGGAGGTTAAGATGAAGTATTTTATTGTTGCATTAATAATAGCAGGTTCTTTGACTGCCATAGAAATGTCTGATAGGACAAAGATTGATGACCATTATGATAAAGTTTTGTATGAATCTCGACAAGGAGTGGTTTTAATTGACTCTACTGGTGGCAATACTACACTATGGACTCAGATACATGAAAGTATTGCCTACAGTCCGATCGCTGATGGAATTCAGATTGTAAATCGTGGTTATTCCCCAACCGGGGTTTTGAATGTTCATCAGGCAGATGGAGATTTCTCATTCTGGGTTCATGATTATGTTGTATATAATCAGCAGATACCTCCGGCAAATGGCGGTGCACGTTATCCAACATCAGTAGCGGTAACAAATCCATATATTTCAATGCCGACTCTGGATGCTGGTTCTACCTTTGGCTATATGGTAGCACAATACTGTGAAGGTGGCTGGTTTTCTTCTAATTGGAACCCGCCAGTTGATATTGGTCCTGGAAATTTGGATATCCATAAAGTGATTGGTAAAGAACTACCTGATGGCAATATTTTATTTATTGGTCTTGATGTAAATTATAACATTCTCTATCGAACATGGGATTCTACTCTTGCAAATCCAATTGCCTCAGGATTTGTTGCATCAGGTTATGTGTATTGGGGTTTTGATATTAATGGCGGCATAGCGTATGTCTTTTATAATGACACCTTAACCGATACACTAATATACTACAAAACAACAACTGATGGTATCACATGGAGTGCGGAGCAGACCTGGAGTTTAGCATTCACTCCACCATATCTTAATGCTGATATTAAATGGCGACAGATGGCATTAACTGATGATGGTCAACCCCGCCTTATTTTTGATGCTATTGATGATAGTGATGCTTTTTATCCCTGGTATGGTAAAATATATGTATCTCATACTTCTGGAATTCCACCGGTTGAGCTCACTGCTGCATTGGCTGACACTGAGGCGATCTATCCCACGATTGCCTGCGGAGGAGAAAAAGCAGTTGCAATCTTCAATGTGCCAAGAAATAATCTTGCGGATTCTTTGAATTGGTGGGATATTCATTATTGCTATTCAACTGATAATGGCATAACCTGGAGCCCACCTATTAATCTTACGACATCGAGTCCCAAACGTGTGGGTCTTCAGCAAATTGCAAAAAGGGTTGACACACTGAGAAGTCATTTTTTTTATATCTATGCTGTTGATGCAGATGTAAATCACGATCCATACTGGCATATCTGGTTTGGAGGAATTGATAATTTTCTTATCTTTTGTGGCTATGCGCCGATTGTTGGGATAGAAGAGGATAAGCAAACCCAAAGGCTAAAAGGTTCAAAATTAGTAATTTATCCAAATCCAGCTACGAATATTTTGAATGTGGAATTTGCAGCGGATAAACCATCAGTAATCCGTTTATTCAATTGTCTTGGTCAGATTGTCTATTCAGGACCCATATACAAGCAATGCTCAATTGATATTTCTCACCTACCCTGGGGTGTTTATTTTGTGGATATCAGCAACATGAGAGGTAAGGTTCTATTAATAAGATGAAT
The DNA here is from genome assembly GCA_030613445.1 of Candidatus Stahliibacteriota bacterium. Classification (GTDB taxonomy): domain Bacteria; phylum Hydrothermota; class Tepidihabitantia; order SM23-42; family SM23-42; genus JAUVZL01. The sequence continues at coordinate 7,237 of JAUWLY010000134.1, forward strand.
TTCCTAAGAAATCGTATACGTATTTCCAATTCCACAAGATATTCATGATTAGTTAAATAAAAACGTAATTAGTATTCCTTAGAATGTGTTTAGAAAGCCACATTTTAACCTGATAATAGACCAAAGTATTGACTTTTTTTTGTGTATCTCTATAATTCAAAATGAAGAAGGCGGTTATCGCTCTGGGCGGAAATGCCATTGCCTCAACGGGCAAGGAAAACATCCATGAACAATTTGCAAATACACGCAAGAGCCTGGAAAGCATTGTTGAATTAATTCAGGAAGGTTATAATTTAGCCGT